>JBFJKO010000157.1:0-7445 GCA_041634935.1 Nocardioides sp. | reverse complement strand
GCGGCTCCCGGAGATCACCGAGATCGCCCAGTGGATGCGCGCCTGGACCGACCGTCCAGACGACTGGAACAACAACCTGCTGCTGCTCGGCGACTTCAACCTCGACCGGCTCGACGACCCGCTCTACCAGGCCTTCGTCTCGACCGGCCTGTTCCCACCCGCCGAGATGAACGACGCGCCGCGCACGATCTTCGACCGTGACGATGCCCGACGCTTCTACGACCAGATCGCCTGGTTCTCCACCCCGACCGGGGAGTCCCTGCTGCACTCGATCACCTACACCCACCACGGCGGGTCCTTCAACTTCGTGCCGCACGCCTTCCCCTACCTGACCCGCAACCAGCTGTCCTGGCGGATCTCGGACCACTACCCGCTATGGCTCGAGTTCGAGGTCGAGCCCTCGGAGCCGACACCGGTCTGAGCGTTCAGCCTGGGACGGCCGCCAGCGCGAGCGCGGCCAACGAGACCGTCCACGAGACGAAGCTCCCGACGAGGAAGTACTCGGTCACCTCGTGGATCCCGGGGCCGGTCGAGCCGTCCGCTCGCGCCGACTGCAGCTCGGGGAAGCGCAGCAGACCCTTGGCCGCGATCACGATGCTCGCCGCGGTCACCTCACCGGCGAGACCGAGACCGACGATGAGCAGTCGCTCCATCGGCCCGAGCAGCCGGCCACCCTTGAGCCCGGAGATCGATCCGGCAGCGGAGCCGGTCGTCGAGCGGAGCGGGTGCGACGTGCCGGTCACGCCGAGCACCAAGCGCACGATCACGTTGCCGGTCGAGAGCTGCACCAGCAGCACGCCCAGCAGGAGCAGCGCGCGGTCGGCCTCGAGGCCGGAGAGCAGCGGCAGGGTCGACTCCGTGAGCCACTCGGCGAGGAGCCCGCCGTCCAGCCGCAGGGTCGGCGACGCCAGGACCGCCAGCGCCAGCGCCCCACCGAGCACCCCGAGCGGCAGGGCGAAACGTTGGTTCCCGAACCCGTAGGTCACCGACTCGCCCCACGCCACGGCGCCGACGGCGACGAGCACCAGTCCCAGCAACTCGAGGGGGCCGCCGATCCCGGCGAGCAGCCCTGTCGCCACCACCGCCCCAGCAGCCGAGGCCTCCGCGACCCGCGGCCGGCGCAGCCACGAGAACACCAGGTCGTTGCACCCCACACCGATCAACAGCAGCCCGAGCCACGTCACGGTTGCGCCTCCATCCACTGGGTCATCGTCACGATCACGCCGATGCTGTCATGCCGCACGCGCTGCGAGATCGCGGAGGCGGACACACCCTCCTCCTCGGCCAGGTCGCGCTGTGACCGTCCGGAGAGCACGCCACGCAGCACCGACAGCGAACGCTCGTCGAGCCGCCCGACGAGCTCGTCGCGGGCCAGCAGAGCGGCCTCCAGCGCACCGATCGGCTCGTCGGGATCGGCCGAGCGGAAGGCGGTCCGCGAGAGGCGGGTCGCCGCACGCTCGGCCCGGTCCTCGGCGGCCTCGATCGCCGCTCGGGCCGCCCACCAGGCGGGGCCGTCCTCGATGCCCGTGGCTGCGTCGAGCACGGCGGCGTCGCCCCGGGCGATCCCGTGGCGCACGTCGTACGCCGGCAGCAGGGCGAGCCGCAATGACAGGGCGATGGCGGTGGCCACCCCGACCGTCGGCGCCGTCCCCTGGTACTCGTCCCCCACCGTGACCCGCAGGTCGGTGCCCCACCGCTCGTTGACACCGTCGAGCGCCGAGACGAGCATGTGGTGCAGCGCCGAGCGGTCAGCGGCGTCGCGCGAGCCGATCACGTCCCCGATGAGGACAGTCGAATGCTTCATCCGAGCCATATGAAGACAATACCTTCATATGGCCGGAATGAATACATACGCTTCACATGATCAGGCCGAGAGGATGAGTCCGCTCGTCGGCACGCCGGTGCCCGCGGTGACCAGCACGTGCGAGGACGCCGCCGCCTCGACCGGGTTGACCGAGGCCCCCCGGATCTGGCGCACGGCCTCGGCGATGCCGTTCATGCCGTGGATGTAGGCCTCGCCGAGCTGGCCACCGTGGGTGTTGAGCGGCAATCGCCCACCGACCTCGATCGCCCCGTCGGCGATGAAGCCGGGCGCCTCGCCGCGACCGCAGAACCCGAGCTCCTCGAGCTGCATCAGCACGTAGGGCGTGAAGTGGTCGTAGAGGATCGCCATGGGCATGTCGGCCGGGGTCAGCCCCGACTGGCGCCACAGCTCGCGGCCCACCACCCCCATCTCAGGGATCCCGATGTCGTCGCGGTAGTAGGACGTCATTATGAACTGGTCGGCGCCGCTCCCCTGCGCCGCAGCAGCGATGTACGCCGGCTTCTGCGCCAGGTCCCGGGCACGCTCGGCCGAGACCACCACGATCGCCTGCGCGCCGTCGGACTCCTGGCAGCAGTCGAGCAGGTGCAGCGGGTCGACGATCATCCGCGAGGCCTGGTGGTCCTCGATGGTGATCGGCTTCTCGTAGAAGAAGGCGTGGGGGTTCGTCGCGGCGTGCCGCCGGTCGGCCACGGCCACCGCGCCGAAGTCGGCCGACGTGGCGCCGTACTCGTGCATGTAGCGACGCGCCTGCATCGCCACCGTCGCGGCCGGGGTGCCGAGCCCGAACGGATAGCTCCACGCGTTGTCGAGGCCGTTGGTGTTGACCTGGCTGGCGGCGGCCACGGAGAACTGCCCGAAGCGGCTCTCCGAGCGCTCGTTGAACCCCCGGTAGGCCACCACGACGTCCGCGACCCCGGTCGCCACCGCCATCGCAGCCTGCTGGATGGTCGCGCAGGCGGCTCCCCCGCCGTAGTTGATCCGGCTGAAGAAGCGCATCTCGTCGAGACCGAGCTCGCGGGCGACCGCGATCTCGGAGGACGTGTCCATGGTGAACGTCGTCAGCCCGTCGACGTCGTCGGTCGTGAGCCCCGCGTCGGCGAGGGCGTGCTGGATCGCCTCCACCGAGAGCTGCAGCTCGGAGCGTCCCGACGCCTTGGAGAACTCGGTGGCGCCGATGCCCGCGATGGCGGCCTGGCCGCTCAGCGAGCCCATCAGTCGCCCACCCTGACCGAGACGGTGCCGGTGACGTGGCTGCCGAGCGAGACCGCCCCCGTCACCGCGATCGTGGCGACGCCGTCGTCCACCCCGGTCACCTCGCCGGAGAAGCTGAGCGTGTCGTAGGGGTACGCCGGCGCCCCGAGCCGGATGGCGATGCCCGAGATGTCGGTGCCCCCGCCGGCCCAGTCGTTGACGTAGCGCTCGACCAGGGCCGTCGAGGTGAGGATGTTGACGAAGATGTCCTTCGAGCCCGCGGCCTGCGCGATGTCACGGTCGTGGTGGACGTCCTGGAAGTCACGGGTCGCGATCGCCGTGCTGACCACCAGGGTCGGGGTGATCGGGACCTCCCACACGGGGAGGGTGTCTCCGGTCTTCATGCGCGCCTCCAGATCGGCAGGGTGAGGTCGTCGTCGACCCGGTTGAAGTCGACCTGCACGGGCATCCCGATCTCGACGGCGCCGGCCTCGATGGCGTCGGCGTCCACGTCGACGAGCTCGCCGAGCATCCGCAGTCCCTCGTCGAGCTCGACGAGGACCAGCACGATCGGCAGCTCCTTGCCCGGCACGGGCGGGTGACGGTGCACCACGTAGGAGAAGACGGTGCCCCGACCCGAGGCCACGACGTGGCCCCGGTCGAGCGCGCCGCAGTCGGGGCAGGCCGGTCCGGGCGGGAAGCGCAGCGAGTCGCACGCGTTGCAGGACTGCAGCCGCAGCTCGCCGAGCGCGGTGCCGTCCCAGAAGAACTGCGAGTCGCGGTTGACCATCGGTCGCGTCAGGCTCATGACCCGGCTCCCTTCGGGATGAACTTGAGCACCCGGAAGAGCATCGTCGCCACGACCTCGTCGCCTACGTACCAGGTGTTGCGCGACGTCACGAAGTAGCCGACGCCCATGCCGGTGGTCTTCGGCCCGACGACCGAGTCGAGCGCGGTGGTGACCCGCACGCGCTCCCCGATCCTGAGCGTGCGCCGGTACTCCTGCTCGCAGTTGGTGCCCAGCACCGCCGTGTAGCCGGCGTCGGTGAGCACCTTCATCATCCCGTGCAGCGGGTCGTCCGCGGGAGGCTTGCCGCCCTGGCCGTACATCGTCCAGACCTGCGCCATCGACGGCGGCGCCTCGCCCGCCGTCCAGCGCGGGTCGGTGTTGCCCATCGCCTCGAGCCAGTTGTTGATCGTCGGCTGGTTCACGGGGTCGCGTGCCTCGCGCTCGGCCGCCTCGCCGAGCGCCTTGATGCGCTCGGCCTCGGCCATGATCTGCTCGTGGCCCGTCATCGCGGCACCCGCGGCAGGGCGAGACCGAACATGGCGATCAGCTCGCGCTGCACCTCCTGGACGCCGCCCCCGAAGGTCAGCACCAGGTTGCGCTTGATCTGCGCGTCGAAGTAGTCGACCAGCTTCCGGGTCTCCGGGTCCGCAGGGTCGCCGTGACGGTGCACCAGCGCGATCAGGTCGGCCGCCACGTGCTGCACCTGGTCGGCGGCGAACACCTTGGACGACGACGCATCGCCGACCGAGACCTCGCCGAGGGCCGCGGCCCGCGCGACCTCCCAGTTGAGCAGCTCGTTGACGCGGAAGATCGCCGTGGCGCGCCCCATCACCTCGCGCACGTCGGGCAGGTCCCTCACCCCGGCCTCGGTAGCCCAGGCGGCCACGCGGTCGCGCAGGCCCTCGATGCGACCGGCGGGACCGAGCATGACCCGCTCGTGGTTGAGCTGGGTGGTGATGAGCTTCCAGCCCTGGTTCTCCTCGCCCACCAGCATCTCGACCGGCACGCGCACGTCGTTGTAGTAGGTCGCGTTGACGTGGTGCGACCCGTCGGCAGTGATGATCGGGGTGAAGGAGTAGCCCGGGTCGGTGGTGTCGACGATCAGGATCGAGATGCCCTTGTGCTTGGGGGCGTCCGGGTCGGTCCGCACGGCGAGCCACACGTAGTCGGCCTGGTGACCGCCGGTGGTCCACATCTTCTGGCCGTTGACGACGTAGTGGTCACCGTCGCGCCGCGCGGTCGTGCGCAGGGCCGCGAGGTCGGTGCCGGCGTCGGGCTCGGAGTAGCCGATCGCGAAGTGCACGTCGCCGGCGAGGATGCGCTCGAGGAACATCTCCTTCTGCAGCTCGGTGCCGTAGCGGATCAGCGTCGGCCCCACGGTCTGCAGCGTCACCGCGGGCAGGTGCACGTCGGCGTGCTGCGCCTCGTTGGCGAAAATCGTCTGCTCGATCTCGCCGAGGCCGTGGCCGCCGTACTCCTTCGGCCAGCCGACGCCCATCCAGCCGTCCTCGCCCATCTGGCGCACGATGCGCTGGTAGGTGGGGCCGTGCCGGTCGAGGCCCATGTCGACGTGCTGGTCGTGGTCGGCCAGCCCGTGGAAGTAGGCGCGCAGCTCGGCCTTCAGCTCGCGCTGGCTCGTGGTCAGCTCGAGGTTCTTGCTCGCGGCGGACTCGATCGGCACGTCGCCGGCGTGGGTGCCGAAGGCGTGCGCGACGTCCTTGACCCAGGAGAAGTAGTGGTGCAGCGGGTAGGTCTCGTCGACCCCCATGCCGCCGTGCAGGTGGTGGCAGATGTGCAGCACCCGGGGCGCCTCGGTGGCTGCCCAGTAGGCCGCCACCGCGAGGTCGTCCGCGGCGTCGAGGTCGACGCCGACCCGCCAGGCGGCGTTCTCGGCCGCGAGGTCGAGCGTGCGGGCACCGATGTAGATGTCGGCAGCCTGCATCGCCACGGCCTGGAACTCGGCCAGCGACCTCCCGAACTGCGTGCGCTGCTTGATGTACGACGCCGTCAGGTCGCGCGCGCCGGCCACCACGCCGGCGACGGTCAGGGCCAGTCCCGCCGACGCCAGGCGCACCAGGCGCTGCGCCGCGCCGGCCTCGAGCGGCTCGGCCGGGGCGTCCTCGAGCACGACGGTGTGGGTGGTCAGGCGTGCCGACGAGCCCGACTCGAGCAGGGTGACCCCGGGGCCGGCGGGGTCGACCAGCACGACGACGACGTCGTCGCCCGCGCGGGCCGTGACGAGCAGGCGGCGGGCCTGGTCGGCGTACGTGACGGCGATCTTGCGGCCGCTCACCCGGCCGTCGGCGTAGGTGGTGGCCAGGTCGGTGTCCGCCTCGGCGAGCCCTCGACCGACCTCGCGCAGCGCCGGCGTGAGCAGCACGTCGCCACTCGCGACGCCGGGCAGCAGCGCCTCACGCTGGGCGTCGGTGCCGTGGGTGGCGAGGGTCAGCACCCCGCAGCACAGCGTCTCCCAGACCGGGAGGTGCAGGGCTCGGGCGCCGGTCTCGCGCAGCAGCACGCCGACCTCGGGCAGACCCAGCCCCTCGCCGCCCTGGGCCTCGGGCACCGGCAGCGCGAGCAGGCCGGCCGCGGCGAGGGCCTTCCAGTCCGCGTCGCGCTCCAGCGCCTCGCGGGTGACGCTGCGCACCGCCTCGAGGGCCTCGACCGACTCGGGGTCGGTCAGGGTGAATCCGTCCACTGCCACAGCTCGCTCCTCGGTCGGTCGTCCACGACGTTTCGACGAAACTGTAACCTGTTCTAGTCCGAGGCGGCCATGCCCTCCAGGGTGACGACCAAGCGAACGGCAGAGCAGATGAGCAACCTCTCCCCCCTCACCATGATGCGCAACCGGGTCTATCTCCCGTTCGTGCAGCTCCCCCACGGCAGCCTGGTCGACCTACCGGGCCGCGGGACGACGTACGTCACCGACACCCCCGGACCCGACCCGCACTCCCCCACGATCGTGCTGCTGCACGCCCTGGGCTGCACCGGGTTGCTGACGTGGTTCCCGGCCATCGGTGCGCTCTCGCGGCGCTTCCGGGTCGTGACCCTGGACCAGCGCTGGCACGGCCAGGGGATCACCGACGGGGAGTTCTCGCTCTACGACTGCGCCGACGACGTCGCCGCGCTCATCGACGAGCTCGGCCTGGAGGACGTCATCGTGGCGGGCTACTCGATGGGCGGCGTCGTCGCCCAGCGGGTGTGGCGCCAGCACCCGGACAAGATCCAGGGCCTGGTGCTCTGCTCGACCACCGACAAGTTCCAGCTCAACCTGGTCGAGCGCGGCTTCTTCACCGGCATGGGCACCACGATGCTCGGGCTGCGCGGCCTCTCGCGCTCCGCGACGATGACCCGGGCCGCCCGCGCGGCAGCAGCAGCGGCCGACCTGACCCCCAGCGACATGGGCGAGTGGGCCCTCGCGGAGTTCAGGTCGACGAGTCCGTGGGCCGTGGGTCAGGCCCTGGCGGCGCTCGGCCGACACCACTCACGGCCCTGGCTCGGCCGGATCGACGTGCCCACCGCGGTCGTCGTGACCACGCGCGACCGGGTGATCCCGGCGTCGCGGCAGTTCGCGCTGGCGCGGGCGATCGCCGGGGCCACCGTGCACGAGGTCGACTCCGGCCACGCCGCCTGCGTGCT
>JBFJKO010000156.1:0-7462 GCA_041634935.1 Nocardioides sp. | reverse complement strand
TCGGCACGCGTGACATCGCCAAGGGCGTGAACCTCGGCTTCCAGCAGGCCGGTGACACGCAGGGTTCCTACGACCGCATGAAGGCCAAGGTCTCCGAAGAGCTCAAGCAGCACTTCCGGCCCGAGTTCCTCAACCGTGTCGACGAGATCGTGGTGTTCCCGCCGCTGTCGAAGGAGCAGATCGTCCACATGGTCGACAACATGGTCGCCTCGGTCGAGCTGCGGATGCGTGATCGCGACATGCGCATCGAGCTCACCCAGGCCGCCAAGGACCTGCTCGCCGAGCGCGGCTTCGACCCCGTCCTCGGCGCGCGGCCGCTGCGGCGCACGATCCAGCGCGAGATCGAGGACACCCTCGCCGAGAAGATGCTCTTCGGTGAGGTCGGCCCCGGTCAGATCGTGCTGGTCGACGTCGAGGGCGAGGGTCCGAGCGCGACCTTCACCTTCGAGGGCCAGAAGATGGGCGAGCTGCCCGACCTGCCGCCGTTCGAGGCGGCCGAGGTCGGCGGCAGCCCCGAGCTGCCCTCCACCGAGGACGACGGGCCGCGTGACGTCCCGAAGGCCAACGGTGGCGAGGCCGAGGGCGGCGGCGCCCAGCAGGCCTGATCGACCCGTTCCACCACTCCCGACCCGTCAGCGACGCTGGCGGGTCGGGGTGCTTTTCCGACCGGCTCGTGCGGCGCCCGGCTCAGGGCAGGGCGTAGGAGTCGGTGTCGCCGACCCGTACGGCGAGCCGGTCGGCGAGCAGGCTCGCCAAGCAGCGCTCCCGCTGCGTCGCGTCGGACCACACCGCGTCGAGGCGGCTCTTGGGGACGCCAGTGTCGCTGTCGCGCAGGACCGCGAGCAGCCGGCCCCGGCACTGGCGGTCGGTGCCGGCCCAGGTCTGGCCACGCCGCGGGGGACCGTCGTACGGCGGCTTGCCGGCGGCGACCCACGCACAGCGGTCCGCCAACGGGCAGTCAGCGCACCGCGGGCTGCTGGCGGTGCAGACGAGCGCGCCCAGCTCCATGACGGCGACCGCCCAGGTGGCCGCGGTCGGGGCATCGTCGGGCAGCAGCGCCGTGGCGACGTCGCGCTCGGGGCGGGTGACGGCGCTCGGCGGGAACTCGGTGGCGCTCACGGCGCGGGCGAGCACCCGGCGCACGTTGGTGTCGAGGACGACGTGGCGCCTTCCGTAGGCGAAGGAGGCGATGGCGGAGGCGGTGTAGTCGCCGACGCCGGGCAGGGCGATCAGGTCGTCGTAGTCGGCCGGCACGATGCCGTCGTGGTGCTCGGTGATCGCGACCGCGGCGGCGTGCAGGCGCAGCGCCCGGCGCGGGTAGCCCAGGCGGCCCCACGAGCGGACCGCCTCGCCCGAGGGAGCCAGGGCCAGGTCGGCCGGCGTCGGCCAGCGCGTGAGCCACTCCTCGTGCATCGGCAGCACGCGGGCGACCGGGGTCTGCTGGAGCATGAACTCCGAGACCATCACCGACCAGGCCGAGGCGTGCTCGCCGCGCCACGGCAGCTCGCGCGCATGGGTGTCGAACCAGGCCAGGACCGGCCCGTGCAGCGCGGCCGGGTCGTCGGGGAGCACAGCGACGTGAGGCACCCGACGATTGTCCCTCCGGAGTGGCACCACCGTCGGAGCGGGGGCGGTCGTTAGCGTCTGTTCACATGAGTCCCACCGCCCCCAGCAGCACCCCGCCCTCGGCTGCGGTCTACTGGCGCCGGCGGCTGTTCACCATCGGCCTGGTCCTCGCCCTCGCGCTGATCGGGGTCAACCTGGTGCGTGGCGGCTCCGACCCGGTCGCGGGGGTGCGCGCCTCGACCGCGAGCTCCTCGACCGACGGCTCCGCCGGCGACCCCGCCGTCGGACCGAGCCCCGACACCACCACGAAGGCGGGCAAGGGCAAGCGCAAGGGCAAGCGCGCGAAGTCCGCCGCTACCGCGCTCGAGCCCAGCGTCGTGCTGCCCACGTCGCCGGTCCTCGTCGAGCCCGACGGCGAGTGCCTCGACGAGGACGTCGTGATCACGCCCACCGTGACGGACGCCGTGGCCGGCCAGTCGGTCACGATCGTCCTCAAGCTCCGCACCCGCACGGCTGCTGCGTGCACGTGGGAGGTCTCGGCCGAGAGCCTCGCGGTCAAGGTGTCGGTCGGCAGCGACGAGGTCTGGGCCAGTCGGCACTGTCCTGCCCAGGTGCCCGAGCGCACGGTCGTCGTGCGCCAGGCCGTCACCTCGACCTACCAGATGCGCTGGAACACCCGTCGCTCCGACGTCGACTGCCCGGGGCTGACCGAGTACGCCGCGCCGGGCGAGTACCGGGTGTCGGCGGCGCCGCTCGGGGGCGACGCGGACTTCGTGATCTTCGACCTGGCGCTGCCGCCGACGCCGACGCCGACGCCGACGCCGACGCCTGAGCCGGAGAAGAAGAAGCAGGGCGAAAAGAAGAAGCAGCAGGGCGAGAAGAAGAAGCAGCAGGGCGAGACGAAGAAGCAGCGGAACCGGGGCTGACCGTCACGGCCCGTGCGGCTGCTTCTCGGCTCGCGGGATTTCGTCTCGCTGACCGCGGCTTCGCAGGCTCAGCCGCGCGCTCGCTCAATCTTCGCTCGCCCGAGCGCCGGGCTCGTTCCTCGCCCGGCGCCGCTCGCTCAGACGTACCGCTCGAGGATCGTCGACTCGGCGAGGCGGCTGAGGCCTTCGCGGACGCTGCGGGCACGGAGCTCGCCGACGCCCTCGACGGCCTGGAGGTCGTCGACCCCGGCCGAGAGCAGCTTCTGGAGCGTGCCGAAGTGGTCGACGAGGCGGTCGACGACGGAGGAGGGCAGCCGGGGGACCTTGGCGAGGAGCCGGTAGCCGCGCGGCGCGACGGCGCCGTCGAGGTGCTCGCCCGCGCCGAGACCGAGCACGCGCGCGGCCGAGGCCGGGTCGACCAGCTCGGTGGGGGAGAGGGCCTCGAGCTTGGAGAGCAGGCTCTCGGGGCTGCCGGCCTTGCGACCCGCGGGCACGTAGTCGCGGATGACGAGCTCGCGCTCGGCGTCGACCCCGGTCACGAGCTCCTCGAGCTGCAGGGAGAGCAGGCGGCCGTCGGTGCCGAGCTCGAGCACGTAGTCCTCGATCTCCCGGGCGATCCGCGTGACCATCTCGAGGCGCTGCGCCACGACGGCGACGTCACGCACGGTGACGAGGTCCTCGATCTCGAGCGCCGAGAGCGTGCTGGAGACCTCGTCGAGACGCAGCTTGTAGCGCTCGAGGGTGGCCAGGGCCTGGTTGGCGCGGGAGAGGATCTTGCCGGAGTCCTCCAGGACGTGGCGGGTCTCGCCGACGTAGGCGGCGATGATCTGCATCGACTGCGAGACCGAGATGACCGGGAAGCCGGTCTGCTTGGCGACCCGCTCGGCGGTGCGGTGGCGGGTGCCGGTCTCCTCCGAGGGGATCGTGTGGTCGGGCATCAGGTGCACCGCGGCCCGGATGATCCGGGTGATGTCCTTGTCGACGATGATGCCGCCGTCCATCTTGGCGAGCTCGCGCAGCCCGGTGGCGGTGAAGGGCACGTCGAGCACGAAGCCGCCGGTGGCGATCGAGTCGACCAGGCGGTCGTGACCGATGACGATGAGGGCACCGGTGCGACCCCGCAGGATGCGCTCGAGACCGTCGCGCAGGCTGGTGCCCGGGGCGGTGGAGGCCAGGATCGCGCGCAGCCGGAGCTGTTCCTCGCTGCGGTCGACGCTCATGGACGGTCCTCCCAGGTCACGCGGTCGTGCGGCTGCTGATCGACCCCGAGTGCGGGGACGATGCATGCTAGCCGGGGTCGACCACCTCGAGCGCATGCCTGGTGCGCTCGGAGAGGTGGAGCAGGCTCAGCGCCGTGCGCACGTCGGGTGCCTCGACGACCCGCATGCCCTCGACCATCCGGCCCTGCGAGGCCGGACGGGGGCCGCCGGGCTGGGTGTGCTCGCTCGGCACGATCGCCATCGAGAAGCCCAGGCGGGCGGCCTCAGCGAGTCGTTGCGGCATGTCGCGGACCCGGCGCAGCTCGCCGGCCAGACCGATCTCGCCCATCGCCACCACCCCGGCCGGTGGTGGGCTGACGAACATCGAGGACGCCAGGGCGACGGCGACGGCGAGGTCGCTCGCGGGCTCGGTGAGGCGGGCACCCCCGACGGTGGAGGTGAAGACGTCGTGGGCGTGGAGCCGAATGTTGCAGTGCTGGTGCAGCACGGCCAGCACCATCGCGAGCCGGGAGGAGTCGATGCCCGACGTCGTACGACGAGGACGCTCGCTGCCGGAGAGGGTCACCAGCGCCTGCACCTCGGCGAGCAGGGGGCGGCGCCCCTCCATCGAGACCGCGACGCAGGTGCCGGAGACCCGGCCGTGGTGCTGCTCGAGGAAGAGACCCGTGGGGTCGTCGACGGCGGTGATGCCGTCGGGGCCGAGGTCGAAGCAGCCGACCTCGTCGACGGGGCCGAAGCGGTTCTTGACCGCGCGCAGCATCCGGAAGCGCGAGTTGCGGTCGCCCTCGAAGTGCAGAACGACGTCGACGAGGTGCTCGAGCACCCGAGGTCCGGCGATCGCGCCGTCCTTGGTGACGTGGCCGATCAGCACGACGGCGATGTTGCGGGTCTTGGCCACCCGCACGAGGGCCGCGGCGACCTCCTTGACCTGGGTGACGCCGCCGGGCACGCCGTCGAGGTCGGCGGCACCGATCGTCTGCACCGAGTCGAGCACGATCAGCGTGGGACGCACCTGCTCGATGTGGGTCAGCACGGCGCCGAGGTCAGTCTCGGCGGCGAGGAAGAGCTCGTCGTAGACGCCGCCGGTGCGGTCGGCGCGCAGGCGCACCTGGCCCGCGGACTCCTCGCCGGTGACGTAGAGGACGCGTTGGGCGCCGGCTGCGGAGCGCGCGGCCACCTCGAGCAGCAGGGTGCTCTTGCCGACGCCGGGCTCACCGGCGAGCAGGATCGCGGCCCCCGGCACGACGCCGCCGCCGAGCACCCGGTCGAGCTCGGGGACGCCGCTGGCGCGGGCGACCGACTCGTTGACCGACACCTGGCTGATCGGCACCGCCGGTGACGTGACCGGTCCGGCCGCGGAGCGCACCGTGACGGCCCCCGCCTCGGCCACCGAGCCCCAGGCCTGGCACTCGCCGCACCGTCCGACCCACTTGGCCGTCTCCCAGCCGCACTCGGCGCAGCGGTAGGAGGGGCGGGGAGGACGAGCAGCGGACTTGGCCATGGCGACCACGCTAGGTGAGGGGTCCGACACTCCAGCGCCGACACCCGTGCCGTCGGGACGGAAGCGGCTCTATGCTGGCGCTTTGGATCGTTCCAGGAAGTGGCCAGCGAGTGGAGAGCCGGATGAGCAGGACGGGTGCGCACCCCGGCCGTGAGGGCCGCGAGGGCCGCGAGGCGCGCGCCGGCTCGTCCGGGCCGCCGCCGACCCTGGCCGACGTCGCCGAGCGCGCCGGGGTCTCGCGCCAGACCGTCTCCAACGCGGTCAACAATCCCGACCTGCTGCGCGCCGAGACCCTCGTGCGGGTCCAGGAGGCGATCGAGGAGCTCGGCTACCTGCCCAACCGGGCGGCCCGCAACCTGCGCACCCGCGCCTCCCACCTCGTCGGCCTGCGGCTGAGCCCGGTGCAGGAGGGCACGGCGAACGCCGCGATGGACCGCTTCGTGCACTCGCTGGTGTGGACCTCGCGCGAGGCCGGCTACCACGTGCTGCTCTTCTCGGGGGAGGGCCCGGATCCCCTCGAGGGCTACGACGACCTGCTCCGCTCGACCGCGGTCGACGCCTTCATCGTCACCGACACCTACCTCGGCAACCCCCAGGCCACGTGGCTGCGTGAGCGCCGGGCGCCGTTCGTGGCCTTCGGTCGTCCGTGGGGGGACGTCGACGCCCGGCACCCGTGGGTCGACGTCGACGGGGCCGCCGGCACCGAGATGGCCACCCGCCACCTGCTCGACAAGGGCCACGAGCGGATCGCCTGGATCGGGTGGCGCAAGGACTCCCGCATCGGCGAGGACCGCCGCTCCGGCTGGAGCCGTGCGCTGCGCGAGCGCGGGCTCTCGACGACCGGGCTCGCCTCGCGGGTCGAGGACACCGTGTGGAGCGGCGGCGAGGCGAGCGCGGTGCTGCTCGACGAGGCCCGGCCGACGGCGTTCGTGTGCGCCTCCGACACCCTCGCGATGGGGGTGCTGCGCACGCTCGCCGAGCGCGGGCTGCACCCGGGCCGCGACATCGCCGTCGTCGGCTTCGACGACTCCCAGGTGGCCCAGGTGGTGCACCCGGGCCTGACCTCGGTGCGGCAGCCGCTCGAGGAGGTGGCGATCGCGGTGGTGCGGGCGCTGGAGGACCTCCTGGGCGCGCCGCCGAAGGTCGCCGAGGGACTGCTGCTGACCCCGACGCTGACGGTGCGCGGCTCGTCCTGAGGCGCTAGTAGTCGCGGCTCCAGAGGTTGACCGCGTAGTCGACCTCGAGCCCGTCGTGCTCGGCCAGGGCCCGCTCGGCCGCCGTCGGGGGGAGCTCGATCCGGACCACGGCCTCGAGGTCGGCGCGCGACTCGAAGCGCCACCCCATGTCGACCGGCGTCCGGGTCCAGCCGCGCCTGGCCCAGAAGCGCTCGATCTCCGCCGGCGACGGCAGGTGCGGGTAGCCCTCGCGGAACCACCGGCCGAACGTCGAGCGGGAGCCGTCGTTGTCGATGACCAGGGCGGTGCCGCCGCGGCGGACGACCCGGTCGAGCTCGGCGAGCCCGGGCTCACAGCCGGGGCCGAAGAAGTAGGCCCAGCGCACGTGCACGACGTCGACGCTCGCGTCGGGCAGGGGGAGCTGCTGGGCGGTGCCGGGGAGCACGCGCACGTGCTCGAGGAGGCGGGTACGGCGTCGGGCGAGCGCGAGCAGGTCGGGGTGCGGCTCGACGCCGACGACGGCCCGCGCTGTCTCGGCGAACGCCGGGAGGTGGAAGCCGGTGCCGCACCCGAGGTCGAGCACGGTGCGTCCCGACCACGAGACCCGGTCCGCGAGGGCCGACCACAGCCGGCCCTCGGGGTCGACGGCGCGGTTCTCCACCTCGTAGGTGGCGGTGTGCTTCCAGATGTTGGGGCTCGGGACGGCCCCGGGGAGCGGGCGGGCGGTGGTCACGCGGCCATCATCGCGCCGTCCGTGCGGGCGGTGGCACCACCCCCGGGAGGGCACGCCGACCCTTGCCCTCCTCGCGTGACAGGGGGAGGGTCGAGGGCATGGCAACCACGGTCGAGGTGCGCGGGCTGGAGGTCGACCGGGGGCGCCGTCGCGTGCTGGACGGGCTCGACCTGGACGTCGAGCCCGGCGTCGTCGGGCTCCTCGGCCCGTCGGGCTGCGGCAAGACGACGCTGCTGCGGTGCGTCGTCGGCGTCCAGCGGCTGACGGCCGGGAGCGTGCGCGTGCTGGGCCACGAGGCGGGCAGCCCGCCGGTGCGTGATCGTGTCGGCTACCTGACCCAG
>JBFJKO010000155.1:0-7463 GCA_041634935.1 Nocardioides sp. | reverse complement strand
GTCTGGACCGACTACCTGGCGCTCGACCGTCCGATCGGCTTCTTCCTACCCGATCTCGAGGCCTACGCGCACGGACGCGGCGTCATGGAGGGCTGGCTGGAGGTTCTTCCCGGCCCGACCCTGAGGTCGCCGGACGACTTCGAGTCCTTCGGTCGCGAGGTGCTCGGTCATGCGGACCCCGCTGCGGCGCAGATGCGACGACACGCCCTGGAGGTGTTCGAGATCGTCCACCGCGACCGGCCGGCCGACGACCTCCTCGACGAGCTGTCCCGGCGAGGGGCCCTCGCGGTCGGGGCACGCGCGCCCGAGACCGACCGGCGGGCCGTCTGACGGTGCGCGCCACCGCCCGCCTCGCCGCTGTCCCCGGCCGTCCGCCGTGCCCCGGTCACCCCGGGGTCGTCCGGTGCGGGAGCGGGGTCCTGGACCGCGGAGGAGGAGCATGACGCTGCGCGCCGCGGACCTGTGCTTCGTGCTGCCGCACGCGCCGCGCACGGCGGTCGTGCTTCCGGGTGTCGCCGGGCACGACGCGCTGCTCGAGGGACTCCGCTCGGCCGGTGTCGAGGTGCGTGCCCCGGGCCGGGGCCCGGTGGACCTCGTCGTCGCCGGCCGGTCCGATGCCGAGGCTGCGCAGCAGGTCGACGCGCGGTCGCTGCTGTGGCTGGGCCGGATGCCTCGGGCCGCGGCCGCACCCCGGGGGCTGTCCGCGACGCGACTGCTCGTGAGCGGGGGCCCGCTCCGCCCGAGCACGGTCGTCCCCCTGCGTCCGGCGGCGCCGCTGGCCCACCACCTCGGTGCGATGGCCGCACCCCGGGGGCGGTGGGCGGCGGTCCGCAACCGGCTTGCGGCGACGACTCAGCGCCCTCCCCTGGCGAGCCGTCTGCCGGCGGATCGCATCGTGCCCCCGTCGCGGACCGCCACGGTGTGGACGCCCGCCTCGGAGACCGGGCTGGTGCCCCGGACGGTGGCGGCGGCCCGTGACCTCGGCGTGACTCCGACGACGGCCTGGCTGCTGGGCCTCGGACGCGGCGACGACCTCCAGCGCGCGGTCTTCCTGGTCCTCGACGAGGGTCTGCCGCGCTGGGCCGTGAAGTTCGGCCGGGTACCCGGAGCGGCGGACTCCTTCGACCGCGACGAGGCCGGCCTCGCTGTCGCGGCCCGTGCGGGCGGAGTCGTCCTGGCGCACGCGCCGAGGCTGCTCGGACGTCTCGAGGTCGACGGCCGGCCCGCCTCGGTGGAGACCGCCGCGATCGGCCGGCCCCTGCTCGACCTGCTCCCGACGACCCCGTGGCCCCTGCTGGACCGGGTGGTGGACTGGATCGCGGCCACCGGGTCCGCCACGGCCTCCGACTCCGGCGCGCTCCGTCCCGAGCTCGACCGGCTGGCTGGCACGGTTCTCCCCGGGTGGCTGGGCAAGGGTGTGCCCGAGTCGCTCGTCGCGGGTCTTCCGGCGGTGCCCGGGGTGGTCCAGCACAACGACCTCGGCTGCTGGAACATCATCAGCGACGGCAGCGACTTCACGGTGGTGGACTGGGAGTCGGCGCGCGGTGTCGGACTGCCGCTGTGGGACCTCGTGTACTTCGCCGGCGACGCGCTGGCGAGGATCGACGGGCCGGCCTCGCCGGAGGCCCTCCTGCGTCGCTGCGTCGACGTGTTCGCGGGTCGGTCGCCCCACTCGCCGGTGCTGTTCGCCTGGTTGCGGACCGCCGTACGACGCCTCGAGATCCCGCCGGCGGCCGTGGGACCGCTGGTGACCCTGTGCTGGCTGCACCACGCACGCTCCGCGGACGCTCGGGAGATCGCCCTGCGGGGCGCCCAGGCGGCGCCGCTGGGCCACCTGGCCCGGATGGCGGGGCCCTGGTTGGCCGACGCCGCGTTGGGACCGCGCTGGTCGAGGTGGCAGGCGTGAGGCGCCCCGTCTCAGCGCTCCGACGAGGCGGCGACGGCCTCGTCGACGGCGCTCAGGATCGCGGGCTCGATCAGCGACCAGCGGTAGCGCCGCGACCACAGCTCGTGCCCGGCAGCGCTCACGCGCTCGCGCAGCGCAGCGTCATGGTGCAGGGCGGCGCAGGCCGCCGCGAAGGACGCCGGGTCGTCGGCGACCAGCAGGTGCTCACCGGGTACCACCTCCAGCCCCTCCGCCCCGACCGTGGTCGAGACGACGGGGAGCCCGAGCGCGAACGCCTCGAGGATCTTGATGCGGGTGCCCCCGCCGAACCGCACCGGCACCACCACCGCCCGGGCACGGGCCAGCTCCTCGACGACGTCGGGCACCTCCCCCTTCACCCTCACCCCCGGCTGTCCCACGAAGCCTGCGACGTCGCGCGGGGCGGCGTAGCGTCCGACGACATGGAGCTCGGCGTCGGGAAGCGACTCACGCAGCAGCGGCAGCACCTGGCCGGCGAAGAAGGTGGCGGCGTCACGGTTGGGCTCGTAGGTGAGCAGCCCGACGAGCACGAAGACCGGTCCGGGCGTGGTCGGTCGCGCGACAGCGTGCCTCGCGCCGGGCTCGTAGCCGTTCTCCACGACGCGCACACGTGGACCCGCCAGCCGTCGGCGGTCCAGCTCGCTGCAGACCAGCACCGCGTCGGCGCCGTCGCGGACCGCCCGCTCGAGCCGACGCCAGCGACGCCGGTCGACCTCGTGCGCGGCGAGCCGTGCGAGTCCTGCCGCCCGGCGGCGCAGTCCCACCCCGCGCGGCAGCGCCATCGCCTGGAGGCGGTGCGCCTCGAGGAACGAGTCGAGGTTGTCGAGGTCGACCACCCGGGCCGAGCCGCGCAACAGGTCGCTGCACGCGGCCCACGTGCCGGCGTGGCTGAACCACACGGCGTCGTAGTCCTCCGCCGCCACGGCGGCGACCGCGGCGCGCACCTCCCGCCAGTCGCGGTAGGCCAGCGTGCGTGGGAGCCGGCCGCGCAACCACCGCGTCACCCGCACGACCGGACCCTCGGCACGGTAGGGCGCGACGACGACATGCACGCGCCGTACGCGCACGTCCTGCGGGGGTGGGGGGCGCTCCGCCGCGACCGACGTCGCCACCACCAGGTCGAGCTCGTGGGCGGCGGCCAGGGCACGCACCACCCGGTCGAGCCGCTGCCGGTAGCCGCTGCGCGTCGGCCAGGGCCACTCGTCGGTGACCAGAAGCACCCTCACCACGCACGCGCCTCGGTCGACCATGCAGCCGCGAGGTGCAGGTGACGACCCGGCACCCACCGGGGCCGGCCGGCACCCCCCGGCCGATCCGGCTGCTGCTGTACTGCGGCGCCACCGAGTGGGGTGGCGCGGAGGCGATGCTGGGACGGCTGCTGGGAGCGCTGGGTCCGGAGGTGTCGCCGGCCCTGATCGGCATCGACGAGGAGATCCTCGGTCGGATCCTGCGCTACCGACCGGGCACCCCGGTCACCACGGTTCCCGGCATCCGCGACAAGAGCGACGTCCGGGCGATGCTCGCCCAGCGACGCGCCATGCGCCGCGCCCGAGCGGACGTCATCCAGCTGAACCTCCCGGTGCCCTTCGCCGAGCCCTACAGCGTGCTCGCGGCGTTGACGGTGCGAGGCAGCCGGGTCGTGGCCCTGGAGCACCTGCCGATGCCCGTGCCCTGGCCCGGCATCCGGCTCCTGCGTCGCCTCACCACACCCCGGCTCGCGGCCCACGTCGCGGTCGGGACCGCGAGTGCCCGGGAGGTCGAGGCGATCGCCGGTCGCCCCACCGGATCGGTGCGGGTGATCTGGAACGGCGTGCCCTCGGGCGACTCCACCCGGCCGGCGACCTCGTCCTGGCGTCGGCCGCCGGGTGCCGCCCTGGTGGTCGGCGGGATCGGTCGGCTGCATCGGCAGAAGGGCTTCGACGTGCTCCTGCGCAGTCTCGTCGAGCTCCCGGACGTGCACCTCGTGCTGGTCGGCGACGGGCCCGAACGGGACCCCCTGGCGGCGCTCGCGCAGCGGCTCGGCGTCGCGGACCGGGTGCACGTCACCGGCTGGACCGACGACAGCGCGGGGTGGCTCGAGGTCGTCGACGTGGTGGCCCTGCCGTCGCGGTTCGAGGGCCTGCCGCTGGTGCTGCTGGAGGCGATGCTGGCGCGTCGTGCCGTGGTCAGCACGGACGTCGGCAGCATCACCGATGCCGTGCAGGACGGTCGGACGGGCCTGCTGGTCCCCGTCGACGACCACGCCGCGCTGGCCGGGGCCCTGGCCCGGCTGCGCGGCGACCCGGACCTGCGCGCCCGTCTCGGAGACGCCGCCGGCCACCTGGCCGAGCAGCGGTTCACCGTGCCGGTCATGGCCGCGGCCTACGAGACGCTCTACCGCGAGCTGCTGGAGCGCCGCTGAGCGCCTGCGGGTCGACCCCCCCTGCGCCGGGCGCGCGACGCCGGACGGCGACGCACCGCGCGGCGAGGGACTCACAGCGCCGGCACCGTCCACCGGTGGTCCATCAGCACGACGCCGGCGCCCGAGACGTCGCTCGGGACGGGGCGGCCCGAGACCAGGCCGGGCTCCACGTCGAAGACCAGCGCCGACTCCAGCTCGTCCTCGATCTGGTGGGTGCCGCGCAGCTGCACGTCCACCCGGTAGCGGCCCGGGAGCAGCATCAGGCTGTCGACGTCGCACACGAACTGCGCCGGCTCGTCGGCCGCCCCCGCCGCGAGGGTGTGGTCGGCCGGACTGGAGTTGCCGCTCTCCATCCGGCACACGGGCTGCCCCAGGTGGCTCAGCACGGTGATCCGGCACGTGGTCCCGGGCTGGAGACCGGTGGTCGTCACGGTGAAGCGAGCAGGGTCGCCCGTGGCCGGGTTGGCACCGTCGCCGCGACGCACGTCGACGCCCGAGACCATGATGCGGTGCCACCCACGTCGATCGGTGCGCTCGAGCAGGTCCTGCTGCACCAGCGTCTCCAGGCTGCGCAGGTAGTCGCCGACGACGCCGTCGATCGGCCCGTCCTCGACCACTCGCCCCTGGGTCATGAAGATGCCCCGCTGGCACAACGACTGGATGATCGACATGTTGTGGCTGACGAAGAGCACGGTGCGTCCCTCGTTCGCGACCTCGCCCATCCGACCCAGGCACTTGCGCTGGAAGGTGGTGTCGCCGACCGCGAGCACCTCGTCGACGATGAGGATCTCGGTCTGCAGGTGCGCAGCCACGGAGAAGGCGAGCCGGACCGTCATCCCGCTCGAGTAGCGCTTGACCGGGGTCTCGAGGAAGCGCTCGAGGTCGGCGAACGCCACGATCTCGTCGAACTTCCGGCGGATCTCGGCGCGACGCATCCCCAGGATGGCGCCGTTGAGGTAGATGTTCTCGCGGCCCGTCAGCTCGGGGTGGAAGCCCGTGCCCACCTCCAGCAGCGACCCGACGCGACCGGTGATCTCCGCCGAGCCCGAGGTCGGCTCGGTGATCCGCGAGAGGACCTTGAGCAGCGTGCTCTTGCCGGCACCGTTGTTGCCGATGATGCCCACGACCTCGCCCTGCTCGATGTCCAGCGAGACGTCGTCCAGGGCCGTCAGGATCGACCCCTCCGGCGGCGGCGTGCGCCGTCCCGTGAGTCGTCGCACCGGCTCGGAGGCGAGCTGGGTGATCCGCTCCCGCAACGTGTCGTGGCCGTAGCCGCGCACGCCGATGCGGTACTGCTTGGTCAGGGCCTCGGTGTGGATCGCGCGGGGGGACGACATCGATGGCCTCAGATCACGTCGGCCAGGGTGCGCTCGACCCGGCGGAAGTAGGCGGCACCGGAGGCCAGCACCACGAAGGCGACCACGGTGGAGACCAGCACCGGTACGGCGATGTCGGTCTGCGTGCCCAGCATCGACCACCGGAACCCCTCGATGACCCCGACCATCGGGTTGAGCGCGTAGAGCACGTGCCAGCGCTCGTCGATCATGCTGGTCGGGTAGGCGACGGGGGTGGCGAAGAGCCCGAACTGGAGCAGGAAGGGCACGACGTGGCGCACGTCGCGGTAGCGGGCGGCGATCGCGGAGAGCCACAGCGCCACGCCCAGGGCGACGGCGAAGGCCAGCAGGGCGAAGGGGACCGCCGCCGCCATCCGCCATCCGCCGCCCACTCCGTAGACCGCCATGGCCACGAGCAGGACCCCGCTGGCGATCAGGAAGTCGACGAAGGCGGCCACCATCGAGGCGATCGGCACGCAGAGCCGGGGGAAGTACACCTTGCTCACCAGGTCGGTGTTGGACACCAGGCTGAGCGAGGTGGTGCCCACCGAGCTCGAGAAGAAGTTCCAGATCACCAGGCCTGCCAGCGCGAACATGGCGTACGGGACGCCGTCGGAGGAGATCTTGGCCAGCCGTCCGAAGACCAGCGTGAAGACCACCGCAGTGGCGACCGGAACGAGCACCGCCCACGTGGCGCCGAGCACCGTCTGCTTGTAGCGGACCTTGATGTCGCGCAGGGCCAGGAACCACAGCAGCTCGCGGTACTCCCACACGTCGCCGAGCCTTAGGTCGGCCCAGCCGTGCGTGGGCGCCAGCCGGATCGTCTTGACCGGCTGGGCGCTGTCGTCGCCGGCCTCCCGACTCATCGGCATGAGGTACTGTCCCACGAGGTGGACGACCGACGCGGACGCAGGCCCGAACACCGCGTGTCGTGGCCCTTGCGGGCCCCCGACCCGGTGCAGCCGGTCCTGCCTGCGCCCCACCGCCCCACCCTGTCGGTGGTGGTGGCCGCCTACCAGGCCGCCGGGTCGCTGGCCGAGGCGTTGGACTCCGCCCTCGCCCAGACCGATCCGGCCGACGAGATCATCGTGTGCGACGACGGCTCCACCGACGCGACCCCGCAGGTGCTGGCGCGCTACGCAGACCGCGTACAAGTGCTGCGACGGGTCAACGGCGGTGAGGCCGCGGCCAAGAACACCGCCGTGGCCGCGGCGAGCGGCGAGTACGTCGTGGTGCTCGACGCCGACGACGTCTTCGAGCCCGAGCGACTGCGAGCGCTGCGCTGGGCGGCGACCCAGCGGCCCGACCTCGACGTCCTCACCACCGACGCGGTGGTGCAGGCCGACGGGCACACGGTGCGCCACGCCTACCACCCCGGGTGGACCTTCCCGGTGGCCGACCAGCGCACCGAGATCCTCCGTCGCAACTTCGTGCTCGGGCTCGCCGCCGTGCGCCGGGAGAGGTGGCTCGCGGTGGGCGGGTTCGACGAGTCGTTGCAGCGGGCCACCGACTGGGACTTCTGGTTGAGGCTGGTGCTCAGCGGCTCCGCGGTCGGCCTCGTCGACGCGCCCCTGGCCCGCTACCGACTCGCGACCGGCTCGCTCAGCTCGGACCGTCGGCGACAGGTCGAGGCCCGCATCGCGGTGCTGACCCGCGCCGCCGCACGGCGCGACCTCAGCGCCGGGGAGCGGGCGACGGTTGCCCGGTCGCTGCGCGAGCAGCGGCTGGACCTCGCCACTCGACGCGCCGCCGAGACCGTCGCGGGCCGCGGCTGGCCCGCGCGCCGCGCGCACGTCCGCCTGCT
>JBFJKO010000154.1:0-7496 GCA_041634935.1 Nocardioides sp. | reverse complement strand
CCCTCCGACGCCGTCCTGCTTGTAGGTCGACGTGGCGTAGATCGGCGGGATCACCGCGCCGGTGGTCGGGTCGGGCTCGTAGCCGGCGTGGATCGCACGCGTCTCGAAGCCTGCCTTGCTGATCATGGACTGGTGGTCCTGCGTGTGGTCGCTCACTCGGCCGAGGGTACTCACGCTTCCGCCCGCGGTGCGGCCGCACGTCACCCCTTCGTAAGAGGTTCGCTGGAAGCAACCGGCTAGCGTCGTGGTTGTACGGGGTGATCCCCCGAGAACTCCGTCCGTCCCCGTACGGGATCGACGGCAACGCCTGAGGAGGCCCGCGTGTTCTTCACCCGCAAGTCCGAGCTGATCGAGGCCGACAAGGCCCTCCCCGGGCGCAGCGAGCGACCCTTCCACCTCGCCGACAAGCACGTCGTCCTCGACGCACCCGTGCTCACCGACACCGCCCCCGACGGCTACGAGGTCGCCGTCTTCGGTCTCGGCTGCTTCTGGGGTGCCGAGGAGATCTTCTGGCAGAAGCCGGGCGTGTGGTCGACCTCGGTCGGCTACGCCGGCGGCACCACGCCCAACCCCTCCTACGAGGAGGTCTGCTCGGGCCGCACCAACCACACCGAGGCCGTCCGCGTCGTCTTCGACCCCTCGGTCGTCTCGTTCGCCGACCTCGTCAAGGCGTTCTTCGAGGTCCACGACCCGACCCAGGGCATGCGCCAGGGCAACGACGTCGGCACCCAGTACCGCTCCGCCATCTACTTCACCTCCCCCGAGCAGGAGCAGACCGCGCGGGAGCTCACGAAGGTGTACGGCGACGAGCTCGCCCGCCGCGGGCTCGGCGAGATCACCACCGAGATCCGCGAGGTGCCGACGTACTACTACGCCGAGGACGTGCACCAGCAGTACCTGGCAAAGCACGTAAATGGGTACCGTTGCCACGCCAACACGGGCGTGAAGTTCCCGGACTGACGTCTAAGGGCCCGCGGCCGGCGGTGCGCTCGGGCTGCGAGGTGCTCAGCCCACCGTTCTGCGTCAACAGAAGGTGCTCTCAGCGCCGCCAGCCGAGGTCGGGCGGGTCAGTCGCGGGGCACGATGATGTGACAGCTCTGCGGGTCGGTGCAGTCAGCGGGATCTAGCTCGTGGCTGCGGCTGAGGAGCTGCTCGAGCTCGGTGGCGAGTTCGGCCAGCTCGCGTTGTCGCTTCTCGACATCGCACAGCTTTGACGCCAGCAGCTCTTGGACGTGGGCGCACGGGACGGATCCCTCCTTACGTTGCTCCAGGACGCTGCCCAGCTCGACCAGGGTGAGCCCGGCAGCCTGCCCCGACCGGATGAATGCGAGCCGCGCCAGGACCGAGTCGTCGTAGTCGCGGTACCCGTTGGGGGTCCGTTCGGGCTGGGGAAGGAGTCCCCGGCGCTCGTAGAAGCGGATGGTCTGTGCCGGCACCCCAGAAGCATCGGCGACGTCTCCTATCCGCATGGCTCCATCCTAGGGGTTGACCTTGCACCACGGATCAAGGTCTAGCGTCCCAGGCATGGACGTCACACTGCTCTACTTCGAGAACTGCCCGAGCTGGAAGATCGCCGACGAGCGGCTCGAGGCCCTGGCCGCCGAGCGCGCCGACCTCCGGGTCACCCACCACCTCGTCGAGACCCCGGCTGAAGCCGAGCGCACCGGCTTTCGAGGCTCGCCGAGCATCCAGGTCGACGGTGTGGACCTCTTCGCCGAGATCGGCGATGCGGTCGCCTTGGCTTGCCGTCGCTACCCCACGCCCGACGGGTTTCAGGGCGCACCGACGCTCGACCAGCTCAGGGTGGTCCTGGCCAGTGCGTGAGCAGACCGTCGTCCTCGCCCCGGTCGCGGTGGTCGCCGGCGCCCTCGGCCTCTGCTGCGGACTTCCGGTCCTGCTCTCGTTGGGCGTGGTCGGCGCCATCGCCGGCTGGTCCCTGCAGAGCTGGGTCCTCGTCAGCATCGGAATCGCCCTCGCTGCCTTCGGCGGTCTCCGCTACGTGCGCCACCTGAACTCACGACGCCGTACCTCTCGAGAGGAAGTTCCCCATGAAGCAGACCTATGACCTGATCGTGATCGGCGCCGGCATGGCCGGGGTCGCCGCAGCGAACAAGTGCGCGGCCCAGGGCTGGTCCGTGGCGATCGTGGACTCACGGCCGTACGGCGGAACCTGCGCCCTGCGGGGGTGCGACCCGAAGAAGATCCTGCGCCGCGGCGCGGAGGTCATCGACAGCGCCCGACTGATGCACGGCAAGGGCGTCGACAGCAACGGGCTGAGCATCAACTGGGCGGACCTGATGAAACACAAGCACGGCTTCACCGACCCGGTCCCGCAGAGCATGGAGGACGGGCTGGTCGACAGCGGGGTCACCACGCTGTACGGCCGCGCACGGTTCACCGGCCCGCAGACTCTCGAGATCGACGGCGTCGCTCACGAGGCCAACCGCTTCCTCATCGCCACCGGGGCACAGCCGCGTCCACTGGACTTCCCCGGCCACGAGCACCTCGTCGACAGCTCCGACTTCCTCGACCTGGCACAGCTGCCGACCCGGGTCCTGTTCGTCGGCGGCGGCTTCATCTCCTTCGAGTTCGCCCACATCGTCGCCAGAGCCGGCACCAGCGCCGTCGTGGTCGACCGTGGCGAGCGACCGCTGAAGAGCTTCGACCCCGACCTCGTCGAGCTCCTGGTCGAGCGAAGCGTCCAGGTCGGCATCGACCTGCGGCGCCGCACCAGCATCGTGGACGTGCAGCCCGACGACGACGGCTACCAAGTCACCGTCGAACGCGACGGCGAGCGGGAGACGATCGAGACCGACCTCGTCGTGCACGGTGCCGGCCGGGTCGCCGAACTGGCGGACCTCGGACTCGACGCCGCAGGGGTCGGCTGGGGCGAGCGCGGCATCCAGGTCGCCGCCCACCTGCAGAGCACCACCAACCCCGCCGTCTGGGCCGCCGGCGACTCGGCCGACACCGCCGGCATGCCGCTGACGCCGGTCGCCGTCTCCGAGGCCAAGGTCGCCGCCTCCAACATGCTCAAGCAGCAGACCCACGCACCCGACTACGCCGGCATCCCTACCGCGGTCTTCACCATCCCCGAGCTGACCCGCGTGGGCATGCTCGAGGCCGAGGCCCGCGACCAGGGCATCGCCCTCGCCGTGCGCTACTCCGACACCAGCGGCTGGTACTCCAGCTATCGGATCGGGGAGACCACCTCGGCGGCGAAGATCCTCATCGACCAGTCCACCGATCAGGTCGTGGGAGCCCACCTGTTCGGACCGGAGTACGGCGAGCTCGTCAACACCCTGGGCCTGGCCATCAAGCTCGGCCTCACCACCCGACAGCTCAAGTCCGCCACCGCTGCCTACCCCACCGTGGGCTCGGACCTCGGCTCCATGCTCTGACCCGTGGCGCAGCAGCGCGGCTCGCCACCACCCGCGCCGGCCAGACCGAAGACCGGTGGGCGACGACGCCGAGCTGGACTCAGACGGACGTCGAGCGCGACAGCGCCGCCGCGAGCGCCTTGAGACGCCGGATCAGCAAGACGTTGCTGATGACGACCGCCGACATCAGCGACATCGGCACCCGCGGCACGACCGGGAAGGCAGGTGGCTTCTTCATGCCCGCCTGCTATGAAAGCGCCCGCCTGCGGAGTCAACTCTGGACGGGTGAGTGATCCGGAAATCCGGATGACCAACTAGTCCCGAAGTCCTGCGCTACGGCGGAAGTACTCATCCTCGTCCAGCTCTCCCGCGGCGTAGCGGCGGCGAAGGATCTCCTCGGGAGAGTCCGCCCGAGGAGCCTCGACGTCACGGTCGCCGGGGCGCACCGCCCGGACCACCACGATCACGAGTCCCGCCAGGAGAGCCAGACCCAGCACGCCCCAGACCGTCATCCACAGCATCATGCCGCCCATGCCATCCATCATGTCCATCATCGCCATGTCCCTCCGCTTCCCGGTTCCGGCCGCGCGGGTCACCGCGGGCCAACTCGAGCGTAGCCCGCACACCTGACGCGCTGACGTCCGGCGCAAGTGGCGACGGTGCACAGCGCGAGCTCATCGAAAATCCGCGCGATCAGGGAACAGTGCGACGGACAACAGTCCTCAGAACCACCAGCAGTACCTGGCCAAGAACCCGCACGGCTACCGGTGCCACGCCAACACCGGCGTGAAGTTCCCCGAGTACT
The DNA here is from genome assembly GCA_041634935.1 of Nocardioides sp. Classification (GTDB taxonomy): domain Bacteria; phylum Actinomycetota; class Actinomycetes; order Propionibacteriales; family Nocardioidaceae; genus Nocardioides. The sequence continues at coordinate 3,311 of JBFJKO010000154.1, read as the reverse complement.
CGTAGGCGGACGGGCAGAGCGACCTACTTAGCGCCGGGCGTCCGTGAGGGAGCGGGCGCCGGCTCGCGATCAGCTGCCGCTCTGCCTGTCCGCTGTACGAGACGCGCCGCACGACCTGCATTCGCCGGGATGGACCGTTCGTCTCAGACGTCGAGGTGAGGCCGCATAACTCGCCGACGAGAGGGGTAGGAGAGGGATCCACTCACGATCCGTCGGCGCTCAGCGCCGGCTAGGAGGGAGACACCATGATCGGAAGCATCGTGTCCAAGATCTTCGGCCGAGGCCGGGGCGGCGGCAGCCTTGCGGGAGGCGGCGCGAGGGGCGGCACCGGCGGCTCCGGCACTGACGCAGCCCTCGGACGCGGAGTGAAGGGCCTCCTCAGGAGATTGACGAGACGTTGACTCGGCCCGGGAGCGTCCAGGCCCTGCCGGGCCCGCACGGCCCACCCGTGCCGTGCGCGGTTCGCGGCACGCGCGGGCGCTCACGGACACCACCGATCGGTCACGAACTACTGATCTCGACTCGGTTCTGTTGTCGTTCCTGACCTTTCCAGGCGTCCACACTTCGTCATCGGCAGCTTCCCCGCCGCCGTCCCGCATCCACGACGTGGCCACGGGACCGCCGGCCGGAGCGAGACGATCAGCGGTGGCCGACCGGAGCCACCCACCGGAAGGCGCTGAGCCCCGGACGCCGGCACCAGCACGAGGCGGAGCAGTGGCATCGGCTCAGACCTGCTGCCTCCGCCACGCGCGTGCCGAAGGCCGCGAGGGCGTACCCAGCCGCCACCGTGGTGAGGATTCGTCGCATCCCTGGAGGCTACGCCCGCGGCGGAAGGTCGGTGGTGCCTTCGAGCGGACGTCGCGCCGACCTCGGAGCCTCCGGCACGAGCAGGGTGAGCAGCCGAGGCGGCGCCGGCAGAGGGATCGGCACCTCGGCGGGCCCGGTCAGCGGACGCGCGAATTGCCGCAAGCCGGCCACTCCCTGAGCGCCGCGCGCGGCGCGCGGGGCGTGTTACCTTGCGGCTGACTGGTCTGCTGGCCAGTCCCGGACGAGACGCGCCGTACCCGGTCTGCACGACGACGCCCCGAATGAGGAGGCGTCCTGCACATGACCTACCGGACCCGGGCCGAGGCCCCCGCCGTGAGACGGACCGGGCACTCCGTCGGCCCAGCAGCATCAGGCGCACCGACCGTCCGCGCGCGGACGTCGGTGTCGATCGAGCGCGGCACCCGTCCCTGCCCACCCACCCTCGGAGAGGAAGTCCACGCATGAGCAACGCCCCGCGCAACCTGATCGAGGGCCAGCCGGTCCTGATCGTCATCGACATCCAGGGCGGGGAGTCACCCTCCGGCGAGTCGGCCATTCCCTTCATGCCGGGGTACGCGGAAGCCATGGACCGCGTGCCCGCCGTCGTGCACGCCGCCCGCGAGAGCGGCGTCCCGGTGATCTTCTTCCAGGAGGCCCACCGGCCTGACCTCGTCGACTTCGGTCGAGAGCTCGACGGGGCCGAGGGCGTTCACCTCCTCGAGGGCGAGCCCGGGACCGAGCTGGCGTCCAACCTCGGTGTGCGAGCGGACGACTACGTCATCCGGAAACGGCGCTACTCGTGCTTCTACGGCACCGAGCTCGAGATCCTGCTCAAGGGCTTGCGCGCCGACACCCTGTTCCTCGTCGGCGGGCACACGGACGTATGCGTGCACTACACGTTCGTGGACGCACACCAGCACGACTACTTCTGTCGTGTGATCGAGGACTGCGTCGCCGGTTCGAGCACCGAGGCGCACGATGCCTCGCTGCGAGCGATGGAGTACTTGCAGACCGGCGCTCGTCGTCAGTCGCACGAGGTCATCGACGCGTTCGGCACCCACTCAGGCACGGGCGGGGCCTGACGCCGATCGGCGCCGGCAGCGGAGTCGCAGTCCAGAACGGCGGGAAGATCGTCCTCGCCGGCACCTTCACCACCGCCGGGGGCCAGAACCGCAGGCACCTGGACCGGTTCCGCGGCTGACCGGAGGCCCCCGCGACCTCAATCGCAGGACCTTTACCCCCGCCGTACGGGTAACGCATCACCTTGCGGCCCCCGCCTCGTTGGTCGGGCACAGCACCAACCCACCGATGAACGAGGCCGCCATGACTTCCCAGCACCCTCCCCTGTCCGAGTCGTCGCACGCGGGGAGGACCCACACGCGACGCGTGGTCCTGGGGAGCGCGGCCTGGGTGGCGCCCGCGATCGTGGTGGCGAGCGCGGCGCCCGCGTTCGCCGCCAGCGGGCTCGGGTCGATCACGGTCGTCTCCACCCGCGGCACGACCGCCCCCGGCGTGGGCTCCGTGCTGGTGCGCCTCGACCCCGACCCGGGGGCGACCCAGACGCCGACGGCGGTGGCGACGTACGACGACCTCGGGGCCCGGACGACGGACTTCGTGCGCGAGGGCGCCAGCGGCGCGGGCGGTCTGTACCGGCTCACGTTCACCACCACGACCCGCCCGGTGCCGCCGAGCATCGAGGCGCGGATCACCGTCGCTCCCTTCGGCACGGCCGTCGCGACGGTGACCATGGCCGCCCCGGGCACGGTGGACACCACGTTCGCCGATGCCGACCTGAGCCACCAGGGCGAGGCCGTGGCGATCCGCCCGGACGGGATGGTGCTGGTCGCCGGTCGCTTCACCCAGGTCGCCGGGGTCAGCCAGAAGTACGTCGCCCGCTTCAGCACCACCGGCGTCGAGGACAGCAGCTACGCGGACCCCGCGATCAACAACTTCGTCAACTGCCTCGCCCTGCAGGCGGACGGCAAGGCCGTCATCGGCGGCAACTTCACGCGGATCGGGGGCTCGCCCTTCTACGGCTACCTCGGACGCCTCACGGCCGACGGTGCCCTCGACACGAGCTTCGCCGACCCGGACCTGCAGCAGCTCGTCTACGGCGTCGGGCTCCAGTCGACGGGCAAGATCGTCGCCACCGGCTACTTCACCGACGCCGGTGGGGTCGCCCGCAAGTACCTCGCCCGGTTCAACACCGACGGCACCCTCGACCCCACCTTCGCCGACCCGAACCTCGGGGCCGCCGCAGGCCAGCTCGCCTACGGCTTCGCCGTCGTCGTCCTGTCGGACGACAAGATCGTCGCCCGCATGGAGGTCGCGGCGCGGCTGATCAACGCCAACCTCGGCTTCCGTGTCCTGACGGCCGGATGGACCGACTTCGACAGCCACGCCGGCCAGCCCGAGATGCATCCCGTCCGGATGCGCGAGATGAACGCGGCGATCGCCCGCTTCTTCCAGCTCCTCGACCCGGCGTGGACCAACCGGGTGACGGT
>JBFJKO010000153.1:0-7540 GCA_041634935.1 Nocardioides sp. | reverse complement strand
TCGATCGCGTTGCCGGCGGTGCGGCCGAGCGGGGTGGACATGTCGGTGAGGAGCGCGACCGTGCGCACGCCGGCGTCGGTGCCGAGACCGACCATCACCTCGGCGAGCTCGCGCGCCTTCTCCAGGTCCTTCATGAAGGCACCCGTGCCGACCTTGACGTCGAGCACCAGGGCGCCGGTGCCCTCGGCGATCTTCTTGCTCATGATCGAGGAGGCGATCAGCGGGATCGCCTCGACGGTGCCGGTGACGTCGCGCAGCGCGTAGAGCTTCTTGTCAGCCGGAGCCAGGCCGTCGCCGGCTGCGCAGACGACGGCGCCCACGGACTCGAGCTGGTCCATCAGCTCGGCGTTGGACAGCGCGGCGCGCCAGCCCGGGATCGACTCGAGCTTGTCGAGCGTGCCGCCCGTGTGGCCCAGGCCGCGCCCGGACAGCTGCGGGACCGCGACGCCGCACGCGGCGACGAGCGGGGCCAGCGGCAGGGTGATCTTGTCGCCCACGCCACCGGTGGAGTGCTTGTCGGCGGTCGGGCGCGACAGCGAGGAGAAGTCCATCCGTTCGCCGGAGGCGATCATCGCGGCGGTCCAGCGACCGATCTCGGGGCGCTCCATGCCGTTGAGCAGGATCGCCATCGCCAGGGCGGACATCTGCTCGTCGGCGACCTCGCCGCGGGTGTAGGCGTCGATGACCCAGTCGATCTGGCTGTCGGTGAGTCGGTGGCCGTCGCGCTTGGCGCTGATGACCTCGACGGCGTCGTGGGCTGTCATGGCGCAGACCCTACGACCCGAGGTCCTCGGGCCCGAAAGCCTGAGGAAGCACCTCCTCCATCGTCAGCACGCCCCTCGGCGTCTGCACCAGCAGCCCCGACCCGCCGTTCTCCTGCAGCAGCTGCCGGCACCTCCCGCACGGCATGATCACCTCGCCGTCGCCGTTGACGCAGACGAAGTGGGTCAGACGCCCCCCGCCCCCGGTGTGCAGCGCCGACACCAGCCCGCACTCGGCGCAGAGCGTGACGCCGTACGCCGCGTTCTCGACGTTGCAGCCCACGACGACGCGACCGTCGTCGACGAGCGCGGCCGCGCCGACGTGGAAGCCGCTGTAGGGCGCGTAGGCGCGTGCGGAGACCTCCACCGCCGCCGCCTTCAGGGCGGTCCAGTCGAACCCGTCGTTCGGGCGCTCGTCCACGTGTCTCTCCTTCTCGACGCCCAGCCGGCGGCGCGCGGGTACCAGGTTGATAACCGTTGGCCACCACGTAGGACTTTCACACGACGCGGCCCGGGGAGATCAGTTAAGTTGTGCCGTCGCTGCACCGCAACCCCGAGATGGTGCACACATTCTTGGAGGCACCACATGAAGAACATGAGGAAGACCGTCGTCGGCGGCATCGCCGCTCTGGCGGCATCAACGGTCCTGGCCGCTTGCGGCGACGCCCCCGACGAGACCACCGGTTCCGGCACCAGCGAGTCCGCCGGCGGCGAGCCCACCACCGACTTCCTCCCCTGCATCGTCTCCGATGCGGGCGGGTTCGACGACAAGTCCTTCAACCAGCTCAGCTACGAAGGGGTCGTCCAGGCTGCCGACGAGCTCGGCGCCGAGTTCAAGGAGGTCGAGTCGAACAGCGAGAACGACTACGGCCCCAACCTCGAGAGCCTGGTCCAGGAGGGCTGCGACGTCATCGTCACCGTCGGCTTCGCGCTCTCCGCCGCCACCGTCGAGTCCGCCTCCGCGAACCCCGACATCGAGTACGTCCTGATCGACGACGCGGCCGACAACGACTTCGACGGCACCAAGGACGTCGAGAACGTCAAGCCGGTCCTGTTCGACACCGCCCAGGCGGCATTCCTCGCGGGCTACGCCGCAGCCGACTTCACCGAGACCGGCACCGTCGGCACCTACGGTGGTCAGCCGTTCCCGACCGTGACCGTCTTCATGGACGGCTTCAAGCAGGGTGCGGAGTACTACGCCTCCGAGAACGGCAAGGACGTCGAGGTCATCGGCTGGGACGGCGAGGAGGGCTCCTTCACCGGAGGCTTCGAGGCCAACCAGACCGCCACCACCACGGCCAAGCAGCTCATCGACCAGAACGCCGACGTGCTCCTGCCCGTCGGTGGCCCGATCTACCAGGGTGCCCTGTCGGCCATCGCCGACTCCGGCAAGGACGTCGCGCTCATCGGCGTCGATGCCGACTTCTTCGAGACCGACCCGAACACCCAGGACGTCGTGATGACCTCGATCCTGAAGAACATGAAGGTCTCGACCTACGAGGCGGTCATGGCCGCGGGCAACGACGAGTTCGACGCCGAGGCCTACGTCGGCACCCTGGAGAACGACGGCGTCGGCATCGCGCCGTTCCACAACTACGAGGACAAGGTCTCCGACACGCTCGCTGCCGAGCTCGAGGAGGTCCGGGCCGGCATCATCGACGGCTCGATCGAGGTCACGTCCTACCTCAACCCCTGATCGACCCTGATCAGCTGATCCACCGCTGAACCCCACGCAGAGGGGGGCCGACCTCGGTCGGCCCCCCTCTGACGCCTTGTTCGGCACCTTCCAGCCTTAGGATCGCCCTCATGCAGCTTGAACTGCGCGACATCACCAAGCGCTTCGGCGCCCTCGTCGCCAACGACCACATCTCCTTGACGGTGGAGCCGGGTGAGGTCCACTGTCTCCTCGGCGAGAACGGTGCCGGCAAGTCGACGCTGATGAACGTGCTCTACGGCCTCTACCAGGCCGACGAGGGGCAGATCGTGCTCGACGGCGAGGTGCAGCACTTCGCCGGACCGGGCGACGCGATCGAGGCCGGCATCGGCATGGTCCACCAGCACTTCATGCTCGTCCCGGTCTTCACCGTCGCCGAGAACGTCATGCTCGGCAACGAGAGCACCGGCTTCGCCGGCGCGCTCGACCTCGAGGCCGCGCGTGCGCGGGTCCAGGAGATCTCCGAGCGCTTCGGCTTCCACGTCTCCCCCGACGCCGTCGTGGAGAACCTCCCCGTCGGGGTCCAGCAGCGGGTCGAGATCATCAAGGCCCTCTCGCGCGACGCGAAGGTGCTCGTCTTCGACGAGCCCACCGCCGTCCTCACGCCGCAGGAGACCGACGAGCTGATGCAGATCATGCGCCAGCTCAAGGAGTCCGGGGTCGCGATCGTCTTCATCACCCACAAGCTCCGTGAGGTGCGCGAGGTCGCCGACAAGATCACCGTGATCCGACTCGGCAAGGTCGTCGGCGAGGCGAGCCCCACCGCCACGAACGCCGAGCTCGCCTCGCTCATGGTCGGGCGCCCCGTCGAGCTGACGGTCCAGAAGAGCGAGCCGGCGCTGCACGACAACGCCCTCGTGGTCGAGAACCTGACGGTCCTCGACGACGCCGGGACCGCCCACGTCGACGACGTGAGCTTCACCGTCCAGGGTGGCGAGATCCTCGTCATCGCCGGCGTCCAGGGAAACGGCCAGACCGAGATCACCGAGGCCCTGCTCGGCCTCGAGCACCACGTCACCGGCTCGATCGAGCTCGACGGCCGCGAGCTGGTCGGGCGCAGCGTCCGCACGATCCTCGACGCCGGGGTCGGCTTCGTGCCCGAGGACCGGCAGAGCGATGGCCTCGTCGGCAGCTTCTCAATCGCCGAGAACCTCGTGCTCGACCGTTCCTTCGGCACGACCTTCACTCGCTTCGGGTCGATGCGCCTGGCCAAGCGCGACTCCTTCGCCCAGGAGAAGCTCGAGGAGTACGACATCCGGGCGCCCTCCATCACCACGCCCGCCGGCAAGCTGTCCGGGGGCAACCAGCAGAAGGTCGTCGTCGCCCGCGAGCTCTCGCGGACCCTTCGCCTCCTGGTGGCCGCCCAGCCCACGCGTGGGGTCGACGTCGGCTCCATCGAGTTCATCCACAAGCAGATCGTGGCCGCGCGTGACACCGGTATCCCGGTGGTCGTGGTCTCGACCGAGCTCGACGAGGTCGCAGCCCTCGCAGACAGGATCATGGTCATGTACCGCGGCAAGATCGTCGGCATCGTGCCGGCCGACACCCCACGCGACGTCCTCGGCCTGATGATGGCCGGCGAGCGGCCGAGCGGAGTGGTCGCATGACGCAGGACACCGGGGACACCGGGGACACCGAGGACTCCAGGGCCCAGGCCTCTGCTCCGCCCGAGAACGACCACGTCCCCTCCCCCGGCGAGTCGCAGCACTGGCACCACGTGCTCCGCTCGATCACCACCGGCAACGCCGCCGTCGCGGTGCTCTCGATCTTCCTCGCGGTCGTCGTCGGCTCGCTGATGATCCTCTTCACCGACGACGAGGTGCGCAGCTCTGCGTCCTACGTCTTCTCGCGGCCCTCGGACTTCTTCTCGGCCGGCTACGAGGCCATCCAGGGCGCCTACACGGCGCTCTTCCGCGGCTCGATCTACAACACCCGGGCCGACGACTTCAGCACCGGCATCCGTCCGCTCACCGAGACGCTCAAGTTCGCCGGGCCGCTCATCGCCGCAGGTCTCGGGGTCGGGCTCGCCTTCCGGGCCGGCATGTTCAACATCGGTGGCCGTGGACAGATGCTGCTCGCAGGAGCAGCGGCCGGATACGTGGCGATCAACGCCGACCTTCCCGGTCCGCTGCTGCTGGTCGCCGCCATCGTCGCCGGGATGGTCGCCGGTGGACTGTGGGCCGGGATCGCCGGCCTCCTCAAGGCCCGCACCGGCGCCCACGAGGTCATCGTGACCATCATGCTCAACTACGTGGGCTTCTACCTGGTCTTCTTCATGCTCTCGCGCCAGGGCATCCTCCAGGCTCCCGGGTCGGTGAACCCGAAGTCGGTGGCGATGCCCGAGGACGCCCGCATGCCCAAGATCCTCGGCGACGGCTACAACCTCCACCTCGGGTTCGTGCTCGCGCTCGTCGCGGTCGCGGTCGTGTGGTGGATCCTCAACCGCTCCGCGATGGGCTACCGCTTCCGTGCGGTCGGCGAGAACCCCAACGCCGCGCGAACCGCCGGCATCAACGTCGGGCGCACCTACGTGCTCGTGATGCTGATCGCCGGGTCGCTCGTCGGGCTCGCGGGTGCCAACCAGGTGCTCGGCACCGTTCCCAACGGCGTGACCGTCGACCTCGACGCCAGCATCGGCTTCGACGCCATCACCGTCGCGCTGCTCGGGCGCTCCCACCCGCTCGGAATCCTCGGGGCGGGCCTGCTCTTCGGCGCCTTCAAGGCCGGTGGCTTCTCGATGCAGGCCGCCGAGGGGATCCCGGTCGACATCGTGCTGGTCATCCAGTCCCTGATCGTGCTCTTCATCGCGGCTCCGCCGCTGATCCAGGCACTGTTCCGTCTACCCGTGAAGGAGTCGGCGTGAGCGCCCTCGACACGTCGGCCGGTGCCGCACCGGCCGCCACCACCCCCGCGGCCCGCACGGTCGTGAGCGCCAAGACCCCGATCCTGCTCAGCGTCATCACCCTCGGCCTGGGCACGATCCTGCTGCTCAGCAGCCAGGAGGGCGACACCACCTTCCGCCTCGCCTCGCGCGACGACCTCTTCGCACTCCCCGAGGTCACCGTCCCGGCCAACGGCACCGGCTGGGTCGCGGTGATCCTGATGGCCGTGATCTCGGCCGAGGCCTGGCGCCGCCTGCGCGTCTCGCGCGGCGCGGCTCCGCTGTGGATGATCGCCGTCTTCTCAGTCATCGCGATGACCGGCTTCCTTGCCTGGGCAGCCGCAGGCGGGACGATCCCCGTGGTGGGGCTCCTGGGCGGCTCGATCGCCCTGGCCGTCCCCCTGGTCTTCGGCGCCCTCGGGGGCGTCCTCGGCGAGCGTGCCGGGGTGGTCAACATCGCGATCGACGGCCAGCTGCTCGCCGGCGCCTTCGCCGCCGCGCTCATCGGCTCGATCACCGGCTCGGTCTGGGGAGGCCTGGTGGGCGCACTGGTCGCCGGCGCCCTCGTCGCGCTGATCCTCGGGCTCTTCGCCATCACCTACTTCGTCGACCAGATCATCGTCGGCGTCGTGCTCAACGTGCTGGTGATCGGCGTGACCAGCTTTCTCTTCACCCAGGTGATGGTGCCCAACACGGCCTCGCTCAACTCCCCGCCGCGGTTCTCGCGCATCGCGATCCCCGGGCTCTCCGAGATCCCGCTGGTCGGTCCGGTCCTGTTCCGACAGACCGCCATCGTCTACCTGCTCTACGTCCTGGTCGCGGTCGTCACCTGGTCGCTCTACCGCACCCGCTGGGGCCTGCGGGTGCGTGCGGTCGGCGAGCACCCGATGGCCGCCGACACCGTCGGCATCAAGGTCAACCTCACCCGCTACCGCACGATCCTGCTCGGCGGGGCGATCGCCGGCATGGGCGGAGCGTTCTACACGCTGGTGTCGGTGCCGCAGTTCAACCGTGAGCTCACCGGCGGCGCCGGCTACATCGCGCTCGCCGCGGTCATCTTCGGCAGGTGGGACCCCATCCGGGCCACCCTCGCGGCGCTGCTCTTCGGCTTCGCCTCGAACCTCCAGGGCGTGCTCTCCGCCATCGGTTCGCCGGTGCCCAGCGAGTTCATGCTGATGCTGCCCTACGTGGTCACCATCTTCGCGGTGGCGGGCCTGGTCGGCCGTTCGCGCCCGCCGGCGGCGGTGGGGCAGCCTTACCGCAAGGGCTAGCGGGCTCCGGCCGGCTGGCCCAGGGCCAGGACGGCGGTCGCGGCGAGGATCGCGGCGCCGTGGCCGATCGCTCGCTCGTCGATGCGCAGGTCGCCCTGGTGCAGGTCGTACGTCGGTCCGCCCGGCGTGCGCGTGCCGAGCCGGAACATCGCTCCGGGCACCTCGACGTTGTACCAGCCGAAGTCCTCGCCCCCGAGGCTCTGCGGCACCTGGCTCTGGGCGTGCGGTCCGAGCAGCGTCGTGGCGGCGGCCGCGACGAGCGCGTTGCAGGCCGAGTCGTTGACCACCGGGGCGACGCCCTGGAGGTAGTCGAGGCGGGCCGTCACGCCGTAGGGCCGCACGATGTCGAGCACCGCCTCGCGCACGATGGGCTCGCACTGGGCCCAGGCCGTGGCGTCGAGGATCCGCACGGTGCCGCCGATCATCCCGTTGCCGGGGATCACGTTGACGGCCGATCCCGCCCGCATCACCCCCCAGACCACGCTGACGCCGGCGCGGGGGTCGAGCCGGCGACTAAGGACGGCGGGCAGCTCGGTGGCGACCTTCGCGAGGGCGAAGGTCAGGTCGCTGGTGAGGTGCGGCCGGGAGGTGTGCCCGCCGTTGCCCTCGAGGTGCACCTCGAGCTTGTCGGCGGCGCTGGTCAGCGCCCCCGAGCGCAGGCCGACGTGGCCCACGTCGATGCCGGGCTCGCAGTGCAGGGCGAAGATCCGCACCACGTCGTCGAGCACGCCCTCGGTGATGAGCTGCTTGGCTCCCCCGGGCATGACCTCCTCGGCCGGCTGGAAGAGCACGCGCACCCGCCCGGGCAGCTCGCCTCGGTCGTGCAGGGCCGCGAGGGCCAGCGCGGCCCCGAGGAGCGCGGTGGTGTGGACGTCATGGCCGCAGGCGTGGGCGACACCCGGGACCGTGCTCG
>JBFJKO010000152.1:0-7565 GCA_041634935.1 Nocardioides sp. | reverse complement strand
GGGCCTCGACGGCTTCCGGCTCGACGCGGTCCCCTACCTCTACGAGCGACCCGGCACCAACGGCGAGAACCTCCCCGAGACCCACGAGTTCCTGCGCAAGGTGCGGCGCTTCGTCGACGACCACTACCCCGGCAAGATCCTGCTCGCCGAGGCCAACCAGTGGCCGGCCGACGTGGTCGACTACTTCGGCGGCACCACGACCGAGGACGGCGAGTGGGTCGGCGACGAGTGCCACATGTGCTTCCACTTCCCGGTGATGCCGCGCATCTTCATGGCCGTGCGCCGCGAGTCGCGCTTCCCGATCTCGGAGATCCTCGAGCAGACCCCCGCCATCCCCGGGGGCAGCCAGTGGGGCATCTTCCTGCGCAACCACGACGAGCTCACCCTCGAGATGGTCAGTGACGAGGACCGCGACTACATGTGGGACGAGTACGCCAAGGACCCCCGGATGAAGGCCAACATCGGGATTCGTCGCCGCCTCGCCCCGCTGCTCGACAACGACGTCAACCAGATCGAGCTGTTCCACGCGCTCCTCCTGTCGCTGCCGGGCTCGCCGGTGCTCTACTACGGCGACGAGATCGGCATGGGCGACAACATCTGGCTCGGTGACCGCGACGGCGTCCGCACGCCGATGCAGTGGACCCCCGACCGCAACGCCGGCTTCTCCTCCGCCACCCCCGGCAAGCTCTTCCTGCCGGCCATCCAGGACCCGGTCTACGGCTACCAGAGCGTCAACGTCGAGGCCGAGCTGGAGAACCCGTCGTCGCTGCTGCACTGGATGCGCCGGATGATCCACGCCCGCCGCCAGCACCCGGCGTTCGGGCTGGGCGAGTTCCACGACCTCGGGGGCTCCAACTCGACCGTGCTGTCGTACGCCCGGGAGTACCACGAACCCGGCGCCGACCCGGACCTGCCGGGCGACGTGATCGTGTGCGTCAACAACCTCTCCCGCTTCCCCCAGCCGGTCGAGCTCGACCTGCGGCGCTTCGAGGGGATGGTGCCGGTGGAGATGCTCGGTGGCGTGCAGTTCCCCCGGATCGGTGAGCTGCCCTACCTGCTGACGCTCAGCGGCTACGGCTTCTACTGGTTCCGCCTGGTGCCCAGCGAGACCCCCGACGAAGGGCAGCTGCTGTGACCCCTGACCAGACCCCCGACCCGACGTCCGCCACCAGCGACCACATCGACCCGCAGGTCCTGGTCACCTACCTCACCAAGACCCGCTGGTTCGGCGGCAAGGGCCGGCCCTACGACGTCTCGGGCGTGCGCCGCATCGGCACCCTGAGCGACACCGGCCCCTACCCGCGGGTGGTGGTGCTGCTGGTCGAGCTCACCTACACCGACGTCGCGGCCGGGGCCGACGACGCCGTCGAGCTCTACCAGGTGCCGCTGGCGCTCTACTCCGACCCCGAGCACCGCCTCGACCACGCCTTCATCGGCTGGTGGGACGAGCCGGGCATGGGATGGGTGCACGCCTACGACGCCCTCCACGACCGGCAGGCGATGGACCGCTGGCTCCAGGCGTTCGGCGAGGCCGCAGCGCCGGCCGACGGTCCGGAACCCTCCCCCGTGCACCTGGGTGGTCTCGACTTCCACCGGCTGCCCGGCCACGACCTCGACCTCGAGGCCGTCGCGACGCTCTTCACCGGAGAGCAGTCGAACTCCTCGGTCGCCTTCGGCGAGGACGCCGTCCTCAAGGTCTTCCGCAAGGTGACCCCCGGCGCCAACCCCGACATCACCACCCACGAGGTGCTGACCCGCGCCGGCTCGAGCGACGTCGCGCACCTCTACGGCTGGGTGTCCTGCGGCGAGGGCGACCAGATGCTCCATCTCGGCATGCTCCAGCAGTTCCTGCGCACCGCGAGCGACGGCTGGGACCTCGCCCTGAGCAGCGTGCGCAACCTGTACGCGGACGCCGACCTCGCCGCCCGCGACTCCGGGGGCGACTTCGCCGGCGAGGCCGGTCGGCTCGGCGAGACCCTGGCCGCCGTGCACGCCGAGCTCGCCGAGGGCTTCCCGCGCAGCAGCGTGAGCGGCACCTTCGTCGCCGAGCAGATGCGTGACCGGCTCACCGCCGCCCTGCCCGTCGTCCCCGAGCTGGCCGAGCACGAGCAGGCGCTGCGCGCGCTCTTCGACCGGCTGGCCGCGATCGAGGAGGTCCCCGTCCAGCGCGTGCACGGCGACCTGCACCTCGGCCAGACCCTGCGTACCGCGCTGGGCTGGAAGATCGTCGACTTCGAGGGCGAGCCGGCCAAGCCGCTCAGCGAACGGGTCCTGCCCGACTCCCCCTGGCGCGACGTCGCCGGGATGCTGCGGTCCTTCGCCTACGCCCCGCACGCCGTGGAGCGTCAGCACACCGACCTCGACGACGAGGGGATCAACGAGCGGCACGAGCGCGGCCTGGAGTGGGCCGCACGCAACCAGCGCTACTTCGTCGGCTCCTACTCCGGCGGAGAGCTCTCCGCCGACGAGCTGACCCTGCTCGACGCCTACGTCGCAGACAAAGCCGTCTACGAGACCGTCTACGAGACCCGCAACCGACCGACCTGGGTGGAGATCCCACTCCGAGCGATCGCACGGATCGGAGCATCACGATGAGCACCCCGTCCCAGCCCACCGGCCAGGCCCTCCCCGCACCCGTGGGGAGGGGCGAGCTCGACCAGATCGTGCGCGGTGACCACGGCCACCCGCACGCCGTCCTCGGGCCGCACCTCCACGAGGGCGTGATCACCTTCCGGGTGCTCAAGCCCCTCGCCGAGCGGGTGCTCGTGCGCCACGGCGGCGGCGACACGGTGCTCGAGCACGAGCACGGCGGCATCTGGGTCGGTGCCGCCGCCGGCACGGAGGTGCCCGACTACCGCGTCGTGGTCGACTACGGCCACGGCGAGCACGTCGTCGACGACCCCTACCGCTTCCTGCCGACCCTCGGCGAGGTCGACCTGCACCTGGTCAACGAGGGCCGTCACGAGAACCTCTGGCAGGTCCTCGGCGCCCGGGTGCACCGCTACGAGGTCCCGGGTGGCGAACCGATCACGGGCACGTCGTTCGCGGTGTGGGCGCCCTCGGCGCGTGCGCTGCGCATCAAGGGCGACTTCAACTCCTGGGACGGGCGCGAGCACCCGATGCGCCAGCTCGGGCAGTCGGGCGTGTGGGAGCTCTTCGTGCCCGGCGTCGGCTCCGGAGCGTCGTACAAGTACGTCGTGCTCGGCGCCGACGACGTCTGGCGCGAGAAGGCCGACCCGATGGCCTTCCACGCCGAGGTCGCCCCCGCCACCTCCTCGCGCGTCCACGAGTCGACCCACGTGTGGGGCGACGACGAGTGGATGACCGAGCGGGCGACGAAGCAGGCCGTCGCCGAGCCGATGTCGATCTACGAGCTGCACCTCGCGTCGTGGAAGCGCCACCCCGGTGGGGGCTTCTGGTCCTACGACGAGATGGCCGACGACCTCGTGCCCTACCTGTCGAACCTCGGCTTCACCCACGTCGAGCTGATGCCGGTGATGCAGCACCCCTTCGGCGGCTCGTGGGGCTACCACGTGACGTCGTACTTCGCCCCGGACTCACGCTTCGGTGACCCTGACGGGTTCCGACGCCTCGTCGACCGCTTCCACCAGGCCGGCATCGGGGTGATCCTCGACTGGGTGCCCGGGCACTTCGCCACCGACGAGTGGGCGCTGGTCAACTTCGACGGCACGCCCCTCTACGAGGACCCCAACCCGCAGCGCGGCTGGCACAAGGAGTGGGGCAGCCACATCTTCAACTTCGGCCGCCACGAGGTCCGCAACTTCCTCTACGCCAATGCCCTCTACTGGCTCGAGGAGTTCCACGCCGACGGCCTGCGCGTCGACGGGGTCGCCTCGATGCTCTACCTCGACTACGCCCGCGAGGACGGCGAGTGGTCGCCCAACAAGTACGGCGGCCGGGAGAACCTCGAGGCCGTGCAGTTCCTCCAGGAGATGAACGCCACCGTCTACCGGCGCGTGCCCGGAGCGGTCACCATCGCCGAGGAGTCGACGTCGTGGCCGGCCGTCTCGGGACCGACGTCCGACGGCGGCCTGGGCTTCGGCTTCAAGTGGAACATGGGCTGGATGCACGACACGCTCGACTACCTCGCCCGCGAACCGGTGCACCGCCAGTGGCACCACCACGACCTGACCTTCGCGATCACCTACGCCTGGACCGAGAACTTCGTGCTGCCGCTCTCGCACGACGAGGTCGTGCACGGCAAGGGATCGTTGCTGCGCAAGATGCCCGGCGACAGGTGGCAGCAGCTCGCGACGCTGCGGGCCTACTACGCCTTCATGTGGGCGCACCCCGGCAAGCAGCTGCTGTTCATGGGCTGCGAGATCGGGCAGGAGTCGGAGTGGGCCGAGTCGCGCGAGCTCGACTGGTGGCTGCTCGACCACCCCGAGCACCGAGGTCTCCACGACCTGGTGCGCGACCTCAACGCGGTCTACGTCGACTCCCCCGCAGCTTGGGCCAACGACGCCTCGCCGGCCGGCTTCCAGTGGATCGATGCCGACGACTCCGGGCGCAACACCTACTCCTTCGTCCGCCGCGGGCCCGACGACGGTGACGCGGCCGACCTGGTCTGCATCACCAACTTCGCCTCCGTGCCGCACGACTCCTACCGGGTCGGGCTGCCGAGCGCGGGGTTGTGGACCGAGGCCCTCAACACCGACGCGTCGCCGTACGGCGGCTCGGGGGTGGGCAACCTCGGCTCGGTCCTGGCCGTCGACGGCGAGCACGGCGCGATGCCGGCGCACGCCGACATCGTCGTCCCGCCGCTGGCGACGGTGTGGCTGCGCAAGGACGGCTGAGGCCCCCTTCGGTGGGGCCGTAGGGTGAACCCGTGAGTGAGCAGCCGACCCGTGTGACCCCCGTCAGCGACGGCGTCGCCCGCATCAGCTGGGTCGACGGCGAGAACGTCGACGTCGTACGGCGTGAGGTCGCGGCCGCGCTCGTCGACCACGCCCGCGTCGAGGCGCACGTGCGCGCCGACGACCAGGCGGGGCAGCGCACCGCCACGTGGTCGGGGTTGCACCGCGAAGGCGTGATGCGCGGCGTCGACGGGGACCTGATCGTCTTCGCGCGGCTCTCGACCGACACTCCCGTGCACGAGCCGGGCGGCTTCCGGGCGCTGCTCAACTCGTTCCTGCCGCGCAAGCGCGCGATCAGCCAGATGCTGATCCGCGACACCACCGAGCCCGAGCCGCGGGTGCTGCTGTGCCAGCTCACCTACAAGCAGGACTGGGACCTGCCCGGCGGTGTCGTCGAGGTGGGCGAGTCGCCGATGGTGGCGGTGGCGCGCGAGGTCACCGAGGAGCTGGCCCTGGAGATCCCCGCCGGGCCGCTGCTCCTCACCGACTGGCTGCCCCCGTGGGGAGGCTGGGACGACGCCCTGTGCCTGGTCTTCGACGGCGGCGTCCACGACCCGTCGATCCTCGACCAGGTCGTCGAGCAGGAGCGCGAGATCCGCTCGGCAGCGTTCTGCACCGCGGCCGAGGTCGCCGAGCGCGCCGCCGACTTCACCGCCCGACGCATCGCCGCGGCCCTGGCCGGCACCACGGCCTACACCGAGTCCGGCCGCTGACCCGACTCGCGGTGGGAGGGGGTCAGGTGAGGTCGAGCTCGTGGCGCACCAGGATCGCGGCGCCGGCGACGGCGGCGGGCATCACGAGGATGCCGCCGAGCGGCACCAGGAAGCAGAGCTGGGTGGCGATGCCGAAGCCGAGCACCGTCGTACGACGCTGGGCGGTGGCGGCCAGCTGGGCGGCGTCGTCGAGTCCCCGGGCCCCGAGCGGACGCCCGAGCAGCTCGCGCGCGAGCAGCCGGCCGGAGAAGACCACGCCGAGCACGATGCCCGCCGTCGGGCCGATGATCGGCACCAGCCCGCACAGCAGCACGAGGGCCGAGAAGCCCAGGCCCACCAGGACCAGTCGTACGCCGTCGCGCGCGGCCTGCCAGAACCCGACCGCGTGGTCGGGCACCGGGCCGCCGAGGGCCGCCTCGGTCTCGCGCCAGATGCGCTCGTAGAAGGGGTCCCCGATCGTGAGCGTGATCCCGACGAACAGGGCCGAGAACAGCACGAGCACCCCGACGAGCAGGGCGATCGCCAGGAGTCCGCGGACGACCGCACGCACCGAGTCGGCCCAGTCGTCGGCGAACGGCGTGGCCCAGGCCATCAGGTCACCGACGTTGAGCAGCAGCGCGACGAAGGCCGCGCCCAGGACCAGGAAGACGATCAGGCCCGGCAGCATGCCGAGCAGCAGGAGCCCCGGACGCCCGCGCAGGAACGTGAGTCCCTGGCGCAGATAGCCGGCGCCGCGCAGCAGGTCAGACATGCCCGGGCTCGCGGACCGGGCTCAGAAGAGCGCCGAGGCGAGGGACTGGCGTCCCTTGAGCACCCGCTCGTCGTCGTTGCCGACGGCGGCGAAGAGACCGAGGAGGTGCTCGCGAGCCCGGTCGCGCTCCTTGCCGGCGCTGCGCCGCACGAGCTCGACGAGCCGGGCGAAGGCGTCCTCGACGCGTCCGCCGAGCAGGTCGAGGTCGGCCACGAGCGTCTGGGCGTCGACGTCGTCGGGCGCGGCCGTCGCGGCTGCGCGGGCGGCCTCGAGGTCGACACCCTGGGTGCGTTGCAGGACCGTGGCCATGGCCAGCCCCGCGGCAGCCTCGCCGTCGGCGGGGTTGGCGGTGACGAGCTTCTGGTACTCCGCCACGGCGGCGTCGAGGTCGTTGCGGGCCAGGGCGTCCTCGGCCGCGGCGTAGCGCGGGTCGCTCTGCGGCTCCTCGCCCTCCTCGGGGGCCGGCGCACCGCCCAGCGGCTGGTGCCGCGCCGTCATCCCCTGGGTGGCGAGCTGCTGCATCACCTGGGTGAGCGCCGAGCGCATCTCGTCGATGCCGATGACGTCCTGGAAGAGCGGCGCCGGTCGGCCGTCGATCACGGCGACGACGAGCGGGATCGACTCGACCTGCATCGCCTGGGCGATCTGCGGGACGACGTCGACGTCGACGAGGCCGGCGACGAACTTGCCCTCGAACTCGCTCGACAGCGCCGCGAGGTCGTCGGCCAGCTGACCGCTCTCGGGCATACGCGAGCGGGAGAAGAGCACGATCAGCACCGGCGCGGTCATCGACATCTCGATGAGGGTCTGGAAGTTCTCGGCCGTGACGTCGAGCGCGTACGACGACGCTCCGCTGCCGCCGGCCGCCGCACCGCCCGCGCGGGGGCCGGCACCGGGCGCCCCGGGGGCCCCAGGGCCACCGGGGGCAGGCTGAGCGGGCCGCTTGAGGGCCGAGAGGTCGATGGCGCCAGGGCGGTTGAACGGCTGCTGCGTCATGGCTCCGATCCTAGGAGACCCCGGTCGCGCGCGCCTGTCGGGGGATCATCCTCCGCTTGGCCCCCACCCGGGGCTCCCCGGGGCTCCCCGAGGTCCGGGGGGTCGAGGCGCCGGTCAGAAGTCCCCGGCCACGCTGCGGATCGGACGCAACAGCTCCGAGAGCGCCGACCGCTCGGAGTCGTCGAGGGCGTCGAGCCCGAAGTCGGCGGCGACGAGGTCCTGTGTCGC
>JBFJKO010000151.1:0-7578 GCA_041634935.1 Nocardioides sp. | reverse complement strand
CGGCTACTCGATGACCCAACACCACCCTGGTCGTCGAGTAGCCGGGGAGCAACGCCACCCTCCCCCAGACGTCGGCGCGCACCTCACCGCATCTCGATACGCCGGCCCCGCTCCTACGTCGCGTGGGACCGGCTACTCGATGACCCAACACCACCCTGGTCGTCGAGCAGCCGAGCAGCAACGCCACCCTCCCCCAGACGTCGGCGCGCACCTCACCGCATCTCGATACGCCGGCCCCGCTCCTCCGTCGCGTGGGGCCGGCTACTCGATGACCCAACACCGACCCGGCGCGTGGGCCGGCTGCTCGGTGAGAGGTGGTCCGCTCAGTGCAGGTGGACGCCGGGGCCGGTGACCTTGACCTTCGCGTCGGTGAGGTCGTGGTGCATCTCCCAGGTGCGGCGGTAGCCGGTGTGGGAGACCTTCCAGCCCTCCGGCGTGCGCACGTAGCGGTCCTCGTAAAAGGCCGCGCCCTCGAGCATGAACTTCACCGCGTCGACGATCACGCGGTCGTGGAGGTACCAACGGCCGGTGGCGGTGTCGCCGTCCACGTCGATCTCGGGATGGTGCACCTGGTGCAGCGTGAGCATCCCCTCGCCCAGGTTGGCGCGCATGTAGTCGACCAGCGCGGTGCGGTCGGCGAACTCGAGGCCGTTGTAGTCGGCGGTCGCCTCGGGCACGAAGCAGTCGGAGAAGTCGTCCCACTGCTTGGTGTCGAGGCAGCGGAGGTAGGCGTACTTGAGGCGGCTGATCGCGTCGATGTCGTCGCGGATGTCAGGACTGTCGGTCATGCCGCGCAATCTAGCGGGCGGCCCCGGGCAGGGTGTGCTGCGGATCACGTGGTGTGAGACGTGGCTGTAACCGACGGTCAACCTCCGCTCAACGCGACCGGATCACGCTGATGCCATGACCGAGAACGAGATCCCCGGGATCACCGAGAGCGCCGAGCTCGACACCCGTCGCGCCCAGCGCTCGACCCTGAAGGCAAAGCACGCGAAGAGCCTCACCGCTCTGCTGGGCACCCGCACCGACCTGCGCGGCGTCCACGCCCTGGCCGACCACCTGGACGACGCCGTCCGCTGGACCGCCTGACCCCCTCCCCTCCTCCCCACAGACGAACGGCCGGCGACCACCACGGTGGTCACCGGCCGTTCGTGCGTCCGCCTCAGCGACGACCGGTGCCGAACAGGCCGCGGGCCACCTCGCGGGCCGCCGTGCGCATGAAGTCCTTGAAGGCTCCCGAGTTGACGACGTCGTGCACGATGCTGCCGTCCTCCTGCTTGGACTTCGACGCCGGCGCCTTCGCCTTCGCCGTCTTCTCGGCTGCCTTCTCGGCCTCCTCGGCCGCCTCCTCCTCGGCTCGCTTGCGCGCGCCCTCCTCGAGCTTGGCCGCCAGGAGCTCCCGGGCCGACTCCCGGTCGACGGCCGTCGCGTAGGTCGCGTGGCGCGGGCTGGCCGTCACGATCGCCTGCATGGCGGCGGGGTCGGACGGCGCCATCAGCGACTCGGGGGCCCGCAGGCGGGTCCACGCGACCGGGGTGGGCGCACCGCGCTCGTTCATCACCGTCACCACGGCCTCACCGATGCCGAGGGTGGTGATGACCTCGCCGAGGTCGTCGTACTCGCTGCCGGGGTAGGTGTTGACCGTCGCCCTGAGCGCCTTCGCGTCGTTGGGCGTGTGGGCGCGCAGCTGGTGCTGCACCCGGGAGCCGAGCTGGGCCAGGACGTCGTCGGGGACGTCGGTCGGGCTCTGGGTCACGAAGAAGACGCCCACCCCCTTCGAACGGATCAGCCGCACCGTCTGGGCGATCTGGTCGAGGAACGCCTTGGAGGCGTCACGGAAGAGCAGGTGCGCCTCGTCGAAGAAGAAGACGAGCTTGGGCCGGTCGATGTCGCCGACCTCGGGCAGGTCGTGGAACAGGTCCGCGAGCAGCCACATGAGGAACGTCGAGAAGATCGCGGGCCGGTCCTGGAGGTTCGGCAGCTCGACCAGGGAGACCAGCCCCCTGCCGTCGGCGGCGACCTGCAGCAGGTCGGAGGAGGCGAACTCCGGCTCCCCGAAGAACGCGTCGGCGCCCTGGCTCTCGAAGGTGATGAGCTCGCGCAGGATCACCCCGGCGGTGGCGGTCGACAGGCCACCGAGCGCCTTGAGCTCGGGCTTGCCCTCGTCGCTGGTCAGGTGGGCGACGACCGCGCGGAGGTCGGCGAGGTCGAGCAGCGGCAGGCCCGCCTGGTCGGCGTAGTGGAAGATCAGGCCGAGGCTCGACTCCTGGGTGTCGTTGAGCCCGAGGACCTTGCTCAGCAGGGTGGGCCCGAACGACGACATCGTCACGCGCAGCGGGATGCCGATGCCCTCCCCGCCCAGGGCGTAGAACTCCACCGGGAAGCCGGTGGCGCTCCACGCCTGCCCGACGGACGTCGCTCGGGCGGTGATCTTCTCGCCGCCCTCGCCGGGGGTCGCGAGACCCGACAGGTCGCCCTTGATGTCGGCGGCGAAGACCGGGACGCCGTTGGTGCTGAGCTGCTCGGCGAGCAGCTGGAGGGTCTTGGTCTTGCCCGTGCCGGTCGCCCCGGCGACGAGGCCGTGGCGGTTGAGCATTCGGAGCGGGATCCGCACCCGGGCGTCGGACTGCGTGTCGGCGTCGAGCATGAGCCCGCCGAGCTCGAGGGCAGGACCCTCGAAGGAGTAGCCCGCCAGCACGGCCTCCTCGACCGGGTGCGGGCCTCCGTCTGCGGCGGGGGCAGCGGGGGCGGTGGGCTTCTCCGGCGTTCCGGGCGTCTCCGTCATGACCCCACCGTAGTGGCGCGCGAGAGGTCAGGGTCGAGGTCGAGGAGCCGCTGATTACACTCGCGGGGTGATCTTCAAACGGGTGGGAAGCGAACGGCCCTACCCCGAGCACGGCCTCTCCCAGGGGCAGTGGGCGGCGGTGCCGCCCCGTCAGGTGCGGCTCGACGAGCTGGTCACCACCAAGGACACCCTGCAGCTGGTGGCCCTCCTCGACGAGGACTCGACCTTCTACGGCGACCTGTTCGCGCACGTCGTGGAGTGGGACGACGACCTCTACCTCGAGGACGGCCTGCACCGAGCCCTGCGGGCGGCGCTCCAGCAGCGCCACGTCCTGCACGCCCGCGTCCACCGGGTGTCGGCATGAACGACCGCCCGAGCACGCTGCTCGACGACGTCCGTCGTTCGGTCGGCTCGCTGAGCCCGGCCATGGTCGCGCGGCTCCGCTCCGCCCTCACCCTGGCCGCGCTCGTCCTGCTGGTGCTGCTCGCCGTGCGCATCGGCGTCGATCGCGTCTCCGAGCCCTTCCCGGAGTCGACCGAACCGCCCGTCTGCACCGACGAGGCGCTCGCGGCGGGTGACACCGTGGAGCCGGGAGACGTCACGGTGAGCGTCCTCAACGCCGGCGGCGCCAACGGCCTCGCCGGCCGGACGCTGAGCGAGCTCGCCGACCGGGGCTTCGGCCGGGGTGACCTCGGCGACGCCCCCGAGGGCACGCGCAAGGTCGTCCGCTCGCAGATCTGGACCACCGACGGCGAGACCGCCGCGGTCAGGCTGGTCCGCACCTACCTGCTGGGCAAGGTCACGATCGTCGACCGCGAGGGTCCGCTGCCCGGCCTCAACGTCGTCGTCGGCACCAAGTTCCGTGACGTCAAGAACGGCACGGCACAGACCAAGGCCGGCGAGGGCGAGACGACGTGCGTCCCGACCGTGCCGGCGGAGACCCCGACGCCCGACGAGCCCGAGTCGGAGTCGGACGAGCAGTCCTGATCAGTCGTCGAGCCACTGGGCCAGGCGACCGCGGGCGCTGACCTCGCGCAGGCGCCGCTCGGTGGCCTCGCGCTGCTTGCGGGGCGTGACCACGAGCAGGTTGTCGAGGTGACGCAGCACGGTGCGCGACTCGGGCACCAGGGTGCGGCCGTCGCGGATGACCAGCGAGACCGACGCCCCCGAGGGGAGCCGGAGCTCGCCGACCTCGACGCCGTGCAGGCGTGAGACCGGGCTGATCGTGATCTGGAGGAGGTCGGCCGCGACCCGCTCGAGCGGGGCGGCCTCGAGGTCGAGGTCGCGCGGTTCGGAGCGCCGCGCCACCCGCAGCACCTTCGCCACCAGCGGCAGGGTCGGGCCGGTGAGCAGGGTGAAGACGACGACCATCACGAAGACGATGTCGAAGAGCTGCTCGGCGTCGTCCACCCCCTCGGCGAGCGGGATGGTGGTGAGCACGATCGGCACCGCCCCGCGCAGGCCGGCCCAGGAGACGAAGGACAGCTCACGCCACGGCATCGGTTGCACCACGGCGCTCAGGGCCACCGAGACCGGCCGGGCGACGAGGGTGAGGATCAGCCCGGCGACCATGGCCGTCGCGACGGTCGAGACCGTGATGCGCCCGGGCGAGAGCAGCAGGCCGAGCATCACGAAGAGCCCGATCTGGGCCAACCAGGCGACGCCCTCGGCGAACGACTTGGTGGCCCCACGGTGAGGCAGCTCGGAGTTGCCGAGCACGAGGGCCGAGACGTAGACCGCGGCGAACCCGCTGGCGTGGAGGGCGGACGCCGTCCCGTAAGCCAGCAGGGTGAGCGTGAGCACGGCGAGCGGGTAGAGCCCGGACGACGGCAGGGCGACGCGGCGCATCACCCACGCGCCGCCGAAGCCCACGGCGAGACCGGCCCCGACGCCGACCACGAGCTCGAAGACGATGATGGCGGCCGTGCCCAGCACGCCGTGCTCGACGACAGCGCCGGTCGAGATGAGCGTCACCAGCACGACCGTGGGGGCGTCGTTGAGCCCCGACTCCGCCTCCAGCGACCCGACGAGGCGCTGCGGCAGGGGCACGACGCGCAGCACCGAGAAGACCGCGGCGGCGTCGGTCGGCGAGCACACGGCACCGAGCAGCACGGCCAGCTCCCAGGGGAGCCCGAGGACGTAGTGCCCGGCCACGGCCATCACCGCGACCGAGGCGCCGATGCCGATCGTGGCCAACGACGTCCCCAGCCGCATGGAGGGTCTCGCCTCGCGCCAGTTGGTGGTCAGACCACCTTCGGCCAGGATCAGCAGCAGGGCGGCGAACCCGAGGGAGTGCGCCAGCTCGGCGTCCTCGAACCCGATGCCGATGCCGGACTCACCGAGGGCGACCCCCATCAGCAGGTAGATCAGCAGACTGGGCAGTCCGGCCCGCGAGGACAGGCGCACCGCGAGGATCGCGAGCAGGGTGACCGCAGCGCCGATCAGCACGAACCTGTCGAGCTGCTCGACGTCGAAGGACACTGTCACCTCTGGTGCGGGGGTGGCGGAGCCGAAGTCTATCGGCGACCGGCGGTCACGCAGACCACCCGCGCCGGGCCGAGACGTCAGGCGGGCGAGTGCACCTGCCGACGGCGCCAGGCCTCGATCCCGACGTCGACCACTCCGGCACGCCGACCGCGTCGGTCGAGGTCGGCCAGCGGCACCCACTCGGCGAAGTCGGTGCTGCCACCGACCTCGACGGTGCCGAGCATCCCGCCGATGATCGTGGCGCTGAAGAGGACCTTCACCGCCTTGTAGGGCTTGTCCGAGCGCGTCGTGCCGTCACGGTGGCCCCACGACTGGGTGGTCAGCGGGGGGCCGACCTCGACCTCGTAGCCGGCCTCCTCGTGCACCTCTCGCACGACGGCGTCCTCGAGGGACTCGTCGTAGTCGACCCCGCCGCCGGGCAGGCTCCAGCCCGGCTCGTGGCGACCCTCGCCGTTGTACCAGGTCAGCAGGATGCGCTCGGTGCTGTCGATGATCACGGCATAGGCGGCGACCCGGGTGTCGTACTCGGTGAAGTGCACGCCCGTCACGCTAGCGACGATCCCCGTCACGTCCACCCGGTCGCGCAGAACTGAAACATGTTCTAGATTTGCGGCGTGAGTACCAAGGGCACCGCCATCCCCGAGACCGTTCCTGCCTCCTCCCTGCCGGAGGACACCGAGTCGTACGACGTCGTGGTGGTCGGGTTCGGCATCGCCGGCGGGTGCGCCGCCCTCGAGGCCGCTCGCGCCGGCGCGCGGGTGCTGCTGCTCGAGAAGGCCGCGGTGCACGGTGGCACGTCGTCGATGTCGGGCGGCCACTTCTACCTCGGCGCCGGCACGGCGGTGCAGGTCGCGACCGGCCACGAGGACTCGGTCGAGGACATGTGCACCTACCTCACGATGGCCTCCAAGGAGCCGGAGGAGGACAAGATCCGTGCCTACTGCGAGGGCTCGGTGGCCCACTTCGACTGGCTCGAGGACCTCGGCTTCGCCTTCGAGCGCTCCTACTACCCCGAGAAGGCCGTCATCCAGCCCGGCACCGAGGGGCTCATGTTCACCGGCAACGAGAAGGTCTGGCCCTACAACGAGAGCGCGCGCCCGGCCCCCCGGGGTCACAAGGTGCCCGTCGCCGGCGACACCGAGGGCACCAGGCTGGTGATG
Source organism: Nocardioides sp. (assembly GCA_041634935.1). Taxonomy (GTDB): domain Bacteria; phylum Actinomycetota; class Actinomycetes; order Propionibacteriales; family Nocardioidaceae; genus Nocardioides. The sequence continues at coordinate 1,146 of JBFJKO010000151.1, read as the reverse complement.
GACCTGCTGCGCCGCCGGGTCGAGGAGGCCGGCGTCGAGGTCCGCTACGAGACCGGCGCCACCCACCTCGTCGTCGACGTCGGGCCCGAGGGCGGCGGCGCCGTGGTGGGCGTGGCGTGGAAGTCGTTCGAGAGGACCGGGCACGTCCTCGCCGACGGCGTCGTCCTGGCCGCGGGGGGCTTCGTGATGAACCCCGACATGGTCGCCGAGCACACCCCGGCCCTGGGCCAGAACCTCTTCACCCTCGGCTCGACGTACGACGACGGGCTCGGCATCCGCCTCGGCCAGTCGGTGGGCGCCGAGCTCAAGCACATGGACGAGCCCTTCATCACCGCGCCGGTGTATCCGCCGTCCCGGCTGCTGACCGGCGTGATCGTCAACGCCGCCGGCGAGCGGTTCGTCGCCGAGGACAGCTATCACTCACGCACGTCGCAGTTCGTGATGGAGCAGCCGGGGTCCGTCGCCTACCTGATCGTCGACAGCGAGCACGTGGAGTACCCGAAGTTCCCGCTGGTCCCGCTCATCGACGGCTACGAGACGATCGAGGAGCTGGAGACGGCGCTCTCGCTGCCGGCCGGCTCGGTGGCGGCGACCCTCGAGCGCTACAACGAGCACGCGGCCAGGGGCGAGGACCCCGACTTCCACAAGGGTGCCGAGTGGTTGTCACCGCAGGGAACCGGGCCCTGGGCGGTCTTCGACCTCCGGCTGGGCAAGGCGATGTACGCCGGCTTCACCCTCGGCGGGATCCGCGTCACCGTCGACGGCGAGGCGCAGCGACCCGACGGCTCGGTCGTGCCCGGGCTGTACGCCGCCGGGGCCTGCGCCTCCAACCTCGCCCAGGACGGCAAGGGCTACTGCTCGGGCACCCAGCTCGGCGAGGGCTCCTTCTTCGGCCGGCGGGCCGGGGTCGCGGCCGCCAGGCGAGCCACCGCCCACGCCCGCGAGGGCGTTTCATAGACTCCGCCGCGTGAAGACACCGCTGGCGCTCCGGCCGACCACCTGGGAGGCGCGTCGGCGACGGATCGCCGCAGGCGTGGCCCTGCTGCTGCTCCTGGCGGTGGCCCTGTGGTGGACCCTGGGCGCCGACGGGCGTCGGCTCTCGGCCGCCTGCGACCTGTACGACGGGCAGCAGGAGCAGCTGCGCGG
>JBFJKO010000150.1:0-7601 GCA_041634935.1 Nocardioides sp. | reverse complement strand
CCGAGGCCTCGCTGCTGCGCGAGGCGACGCTCGCCGACGCCGTCGTGGTCGCGGACGCCCGGGACCCGCTCGCGCTGCGCGAGGCGGTCACCGGAGCCGGCGGACCGGCCGACGTGACCGTCGTGTGCGTCGACGTGCCGGGCTGCGAGGGGGGCGCCGTGCTGGCCACGGCCGAGGGTGGCACCGTCATCTTCTTCTCGATGGCGACCTCGTTCTCCGCCGCGGCCCTCGGTGCCGAGGGACTCGCTGCCGACGTCCGCATGCTCGTGGGCAACGGCTACGTGCCCGGCCACGCGGCGTACGCCGTCGACCTGCTGCGTGGCGACCCCGGTGTCCGTGGGCTCTTCGAGCGCAGGCTGCTGGCCCATGGCTGAGCGGATCGTGCTCCGCGGCGGCCAGGTTGTCACCGGCGCCGGCGAGCCGACCCGGGGTGCCACCGCCCTCGGCCTCGACGACGGCCGGGTCGCGTTCGTGGGCTCCGAGGACCAGGCGTCGCGGTGGATCGGCACCGGGACCGGGGCCCCCGAGGTCGTCGAGCTCCACGGCGCGCTGGTGACGCCCGGCTTCGTCGACAGCCACGTCCACACCGTGCGCACCGGCTTCTCGCTCACCGGTCTCGACCTCACCGGCGTCACCGCGCTCGAGGGCGCCCTCGACGCCCTCGCCGACTTCGCCGCGACGCACCCCGACGACGCGGTCGTCGTCGGACAGGGGTGGGACGAGACCCACTGGCCCGAGTCGCGTCCCCCCACCGGCGCCGAGCTCGAGCGCGCCGCTCCGGGTCGGCGCAGCTACCTCACCCGCGTCGACGGGCACTCGTCGGTGATCTCCCCGGCCCTGGCCGCCCTCGTGCCGGGCCTCACCGGGATGGCGGGGTGGAGCGACGACGGACGTGTCGAGCGCGACGCCCACCACGCCGTGCGCAACACGCTGGAGACGCTCATCGGCGACGCCGACCGTCTCGGGGCGGCGCGAGCGGCCTGCCGCGCCATGGCGGCGCAGGGCATCGTGGGCTTCCACGAGAACGCCGCGCCCCACATCGGACCCGAGTCCGAGATCGAGCTGGTCCGTCAGGCGGCGGTCGAGACCGGGCTCGAGGCGACGGTCTACTGGGGCGAGCTCCTGGCGCTCGAGACCGCCCGCCGGCTCGGCGTCGCGGGCCTCGCGGGCGACCTGGTCGCCGACGGCGCCTTCGGCTCACGCACCGCGGCGCTGCTCACGCCGTACGCCGACGCGCCTGACACCTGCGGACACGGCTACGTCAGCGCCGAGCAGGTGCGCGACCACGTCGTGGCCTGCACCCGCGCCGGGATCCAGGCCGGCTTCCACTGCATCGGCGACGGCGCGCTCGCCGCGATCGGCGAGGGCTTCGCGCTGGCGGGGGAGATCGTGGGGGCCGCGGCGGTCCGTGAGCGCCGCCACCGGCTCGAGCACGTCGAGATGCCCTCGCCGGCGACCATCGGGGTCCTGGCCGACCTGGGGGTGATCGCGAGCGTGCAGCCGATGTTCGACGGACTCTGGGGAGGGTCCGACGGCATGTACGCCGCCCGTCTCGGCGAGCGGTGGCAGGAAACCAACCCGTTGCGCGACCTCCAGGCGGCCGGCGTGCGCCTGGCCTTCGGCTCCGACTCCCCGGTGACCGCCCTCGGCCCGTGGGCCGCCGTCCGGGCGGCCACGCACCACCGCAACGAGCAGCAGGGCCTCACGACGGCCCAGGCCTTCGCGGCCCACACCCGGGGCAGCAGCCTCGCCGGCCGGTGGAGCGACGCCGACGGCACGCTCGCCCCGGGGTCGCGTGCCGACGTCGCGATCTGGGAGACCCCGGGCGGGCGTGCCGCCGACGGCCTCCCGGTGCTCGGTCCCGACGTCGCCCCGCCACGACTCCTCCGTCTGCTGTCCGCAGGCGACACCATCTACCAGCAGGAGGCCTCATGAGGGGCAAGCTCGACCTCGACCCGGCCACCGTGCGGCACGCGCGGAGCCTCGCGCGCAAGGCGGGTCGCCCGATCGTCACGATGGCCAAGAAGCACACCACCGTCTCGGTCGAGCGCGCCACGCTGCGCCTGGCCGGTCTCGGCGGGGCCGACGAGGAGGGCACCCCCTGGGCCAACCGGCTGATGGACGTCGTGCGCGCCGACGTCGGTCTCGACCACGGCGTCGCGCTCCCCGTCTGGGACGCGCTGGTGCGCGGCGAGGCCGAGGACCTCCTCACCCTGGCCCAGAAGGCCGCGGCAGGGTCGGTCGCCTTCCGCCTCCCCGAGGGCAAGGACGCCACCCGGGCCCGGTCGGCGAGCCGCAAGGAGGTCGCCGCCGGTCTCCGCCGGGTCGACGCGCGCCGCCGCGAGCGCGAGCGCCTGATCGCCCGGCACGGCGACGCCCCGCGGAAGCCCTGGATCTACCTCATCGTCGCCACCGGCGACATCCACGAGGACATCCCGCAGGCCCAGCAGGCGGCCCGCGAAGGCGCCGACGTGATCGCGGTGATCCGCTCGACGGGCCAGAGCCTGCTCGACTTCGTGCCCGAGGGCGCGACGCGCGAGGGGTTCGCCGGCACCTATGCCACGCAGGAGAACTTCCGGCTGATGCGGGCCGCACTCGACGAGTCGAGCAAGGAGCTGGGCCGCTACGTGCGGCTGACCAACTACGCCAGCGGGCTGTGCATGCCCGAGATCGCCGTGCTGGCCGGGCTCGAGCGGCTCGACATGATGCTCAACGACTCGATGTACGGGATCCTCTTCCGCGACATCAACCCGGTGCGCACCTTCGTCGACCAGCGCTTCAGCCGCCAGGTGCACGCGCGTGCGGGCATCATCATCAACACCGGCGAGGACAACTACCTCACGACCGCCGACGCCGTCGAGGCGGCGCACACCGTGACGACGAGCCAGCTGCTCAACGAGTACTTCGCCAAGGAGGCCGGCCTCGAGGACTGGCAGCTCGGCCTCGGGCACGCCTTCGAGATCGACCCCGCCATCCCGGACTCCTTCCGCATGGAGCTCGCCCACGCCCTGCTGGCGCGCGAGATCTTCCCCAAGGCGCCGTTGAAGTGGATGCCGCCGACGCGGCACATGACCGGTGACGTGTTCCGGGGCAACCTGCTCGACGGGTTCTTCAACCTCGCCGGGGCGATGACGGGCCAGGGGATCCTGCTGGTCGGGATGATGACCGAGGCCGTCGTCACGCCGTGGCTCTCCGACCGTGACGTCGCGCTGCAGAACGTGCGTTACGTGCTGGACGCCGCGGGGTCGCTGCACGAGGACTTCCACCCGAGCCCGGACGGCTTCATCGCGAGTCGTGCGCGCCAGGTGCTGGGGGAGTCGATCGAGCTGCTCGACCGCATCGTCGACGACGGCATGCTCGACGCCATCGCCGACGGCACCTTCGGACTGATGAAGCGACCCGCCGACGCCGGACGCGGGCTCGACGGCGTGGCCCGCAAGGCCACCGACTACTACAACCCGGCCAGCGAGATCCTGGAGGAGACGCCATGACTGGTCCCGTGACCGAGCCTGCGAACGGGGTCATGGTCCCGTACGGCGACACCCGTGGCGACGGGATGGTGCAGCTGAGCTTCACCCTGCCGATGCCGCACTCGAAGGTGGCCGAGGGCGCCGCCGCGCAGCTGGCCAACAAGATGGGGATGGACCCGGCGCTGGTCGTGCACGCCAAGCCGATGGGGCCGGGCTTCACCTTCTTCGTCGTCTACGGCCGGGTCAACCACGTGGTCGACCCGAGCCAGGTCGTGGTCGTCGAGCGCGACTACCCGCTGCTGACCCCGAAGGAGGTCAACGCGGCGGTGAAGCGGCGCCTGCGGCGACGGCTCACCGTGGTCGGCGCCTGCATCGGCACCGACGCCCACACCGTGGGCATCGACGCGATCCTCAACATCAAGGGCTTCGCCGGCGAGAAGGGTCTGGAGTACTACCGCGAGCTGCGCGTCGTGAACCTCGGGGCGCAGGTCTCGGTGCCCCAGCTCGTCGAGCGTGCCCGCGCCGAGCGCGCGGACGCCGTCCTCGTCTCGCAGGTGGTCACCCAGCGCGACGCCCACCTGCTCAACACCCGGGAGATGTCGGCCGCCTTCCGCGAGTCCTACCCCTCCGACCGGCGTCCGCTGCTCATCGTCGGCGGACCCCGGTTCGACGAGACGATGGCCGAGGAGCTCGGGGTCGACCGGATCTTCGCGCGGGGCACGACCCCGGGCGAGGTCGCGTCCTTCCTCACCCACCGACTCGCCCCGACGACCAGCAGGAGTGCCTGATGAGCGACCCCGTGACCGAACCCCGTGACGGCACCACCGTCGTGCACCGCCGCTACGTGCCCTACGCGCACGCCCACTACGCCGGCAACCTCGTCGACGGCGCCTACAGCCTCGGGCTCTTCGGTGACGTGGCCACCGAGCTGTGCATCCGCACCGACGGTGACGAGGGCCTGTTCGCCTCCTACTCCGACGTGCAGTTCGTCGCCCCGGTGCGCGCCGGTGACGTGCTCGAGGTGACGGCGGTGCTCACCCGGGCCGGCACCCGCTCGCGCGTCATGGACTTCACCGTGCACGTGGTGGCTCGCGGCGCAGCGACGCCGGAGCAGCCCGGCGCGGCCACGGTGCTCGATCCGCCGCTCCTCGCCACCTCGGCGCGGGGCACGGTCGTCGTGCCGGGTTGACGGTCGGCGCGGCATGTTGCCGAGCGACACGCCGCCAGGGGTGACGAAATCGTGAGATCTTTCGTCCTACGAGGGCTGCCCTGACCTGCGACTTTGGTCGTTCGTGCAGGTCAGCGGACGGTTGACACCTGCGCGTCACGGCGCAAGTGTGTGCCGTCCGCTCATGCAGGTCGTGGTAGGTGGACCGACGTCCGAGTGGCCGGGGTCGGAAGGGTGTAGCGCCAACATCCTGACGCCGTTGGTTCGCGGAGGTCGGTCCGCTCCATGAGAGCGACACGGGAGGGTCCCCCACACCTGAGACAACGACCCCGTCACGACAGCCCGTCGTGCGCGGCGGGCGGCCGAGGGCGCGGGTGGGTCCTCCCGGTGCCCTGCAGAACCCGTGGGGGGAGCCGTTGCGCGGGCCCCGGTACCGTTCGGACGTGCTCGCCCGCGTCCTCGCTGCCCTGGTCGCCGGGGTCGTGCTCTCCCTGGCCTTCGAGCCGGTCGCGGTCGCCTACCTGATGCCCCTGTCGCTGGGCGTCCTGGCCCTCACCACCCGCGACGTGCGGGTCCGGTCCGGGTTCGTGGTCGGGCTGGTCTTCGGGGTCGGCTTCTACTTCCCCCACATCTACTGGATGAGCTCGTCGATCGCGCCCGTCGCCTGGATCGCGCTCGCGAGCATCGAGGCGTTCTTCCACGGGCTCTTCGGGATGGCGGCCGCGGTGCTGCACCGGTTGCGCGCCTGGCCCTTCTGGCTGGCCTGCGCCTGGCTCACGATGGAGCTCACCCGCTCGACCTGGCCGTTCAGCGGCATGCCCTGGGGTCGTCTCGGGTTCGGCGTCGTCGACACGCCCCTGGCGCCCGCGCTCGCCTACCTCGGGGTCAACGGCGTCTCGCTCGTGGTGGCGGCGCTGGGCTTCCTGCTCGCCCGTCTGGTGCTCGCGGCCCCCGGCGACGAGCGCCTCTACGCCGGCGCGGGTCTGGTCGGCCTCGCCGCGGTCGCGGTCGCGCCCGCGGTCGTGCCGTGGACCCTGCCGACCCGGGAGCAGGTCACCGTCGCCGCCGTGCAGGGTGACGTCCCCGGCGCGGGCAACGACATCCTCGAGGACTTCCGCGGGGTGACCCAGAACCACGTCGACGCCACCGTGGCGCTGGCCGACGACGTGGCAGCCGGCACCCGTCCGCAGCCCGACTTCGTGCTCTGGCCGGAGAACTCCACCGCGGTGGACCCGTTCCTCGACGCCTCGACCAACGCGCAGATCACCTCCGCGGTGTCCGCGATCGGCGTCCCGGTGGTCGTCGGGGCGATCGTCGACGCCGGCCCCGACCACATCCTCAACCAGGGCATCGTCTGGGACCCGACCACCGGCGCGGGGGAGCGCTACACCAAGCGGCACCCGGTCCCGATGGGCGAGTTCATCCCCTTTCGCGGTGCCTTCGAGCGCCTCGGGCTCACCGACAGCGGTCAGCTGGCCCGGATCGGGCGCGACATGCTGGCCGGGGAGCGCTCGACCCCGCTCGTGGTCGCGGGGGTGCCGATCGCGGACGCGATCTGCTTCGACATCGCCTACGACGACGGCCTCGCGGTGCAGCAGGAGAACGGCGCCGAGCTGCTGACCGTGCAGACCAGCAACGCCAGCTTCATCTTCACCGACCAGATCGAGCAGCAGTTCGCCATGACCCGGGCCCGGGCGATCGAGTCGGGCAAGTACGTCGTCGTGGCCGCGACCAACGGCGTCTCCGGCGTGATCGCCCCTGACGGCAGCGTGGTCGACCGCACCGAACGGCTCACGCAGGACGTCGTCGTCGAGACCGTCGACCTCCGCACCGGCCTGACGCCGGCCGTGCGGGTGGGTGCGGTCCTCCCGCTGCTGACCGCGGCCGCGAGCGCCGTGGGCCTCCTCCTCGGAGCCGTCTCCGCGCGCCGCGCCCGGGCCGGACGCCGCGCCGACGACGAGGCCGGCGCCGGCGCCGACGCCGGTGCCGGCGTCTAGGCCGCCGCCGTGCTCCGCGCTGTCATGGTCGTCCCGACCTACAACGAGGCCGACAACCTCGCCTGGGTCGTCGGGCGGCTGCGCCGGGCCCACCCCGAGGTCGACGTGCTCGTCGTCGACGACGAGTCGCCCGACGGCACCGGAGCCATCGCCGACGGCCTCGCCGCCGACGACGCCCGGGTGCACGTGCTCCACCGGACGGCGAAGGGCGGGCTCGGGGCGGCCTACCTGGCCGGCTTCGCCTGGGCGCTGGAGCGCGACTACGACCTGATCGGTGAGATGGACGCCGACGGGTCGCACCAGCCCGAGCAGCTGGGTCGTCTGCTGGACGCGATCGTCGACGCCGACCTGGTCATCGGGTCCCGGTGGGTGCCGGGCGGGTCGGTGGTCAACTGGCCGGTGACCCGCACGCTGCTCTCCCGCGGGGGCAACGGCTACGTCCGGCTGCTGCTCGGCATCGAGGTGCGCGACGCCACGGCGGGGTTCCGGGTCTTCCGGCGCTCGGCACTGGAGCGGATCGACCTCTCCCAGGTCCGCTCGACGGGCTACGTGTTCCAGACCGACCTGGTCTGGCGTGCCCTGCACGGAGGCCTGGTCGTGCGGGAGGTGCCGATCGAGTTCGTCGAGCGCGTGCACGGCGACTCCAAGATGAGCGGCTCGGTGGCCGTGGAGTCGCTCAAGCGCATCACCGTCTGGGGCCTGCGCGAGCGGCGCGAGCAGGTACGGCGCTCGTGGGCGCGCCGGTCGGCCCGCACCCGCGACCTAGACTGACGCCATGGCTCGTCGTCGTCCGATCGGTTGGTTCCTGCTCATCGCCTTCGTGGTGGTGCCGATCGTCGAGATCTACGTCCTGATCCAGGTCGGGCAGGTCATCGGTGCGTGGTGGACGATCGTCCTGCTCATCCTCGACAGCGCGATCGGGTCGTGGCTGATCAAGCACGAGGGCGCCCGCGCGTTCCGGGCCCT
>JBFJKO010000149.1:0-7613 GCA_041634935.1 Nocardioides sp. | reverse complement strand
TGGGCCAGACGCACGGACGTGTGATCGCCGGCGGGAAGTTCACCACCCTCACCCCCCCTGCCGGCGGGTCCGAGCCCCCGATCGCCACGAGCGCGTTGGCCATCCTCGACGCAGAGACCGGCGCGCCGGACCCGTGCCAGCTGCCGGTCAGGCTCGACGTCCCGGGCCTGACCCCCATCGTGCGCTCCATCGCGACGGCACCCGACGGCACCGTCTACATCGGAGGGGACTTCAGCAACGTCGGTGGAGTCGACGTGGGGCGTCTCGCCGCCATCGACGTCGTCAGCTGCACCGTCAAGGCGTTCCACACGGAGCGCATCAACTCCGTCGTCCGCACCGTCGCCCACTTCGGCGACACCGTCTACTTCGGTGGCGACTTCGACCAGGTCGAGGGCGCGCCACGCCAGCGCTTCGCGGCGGTCGATGCGGTCACCGGGGACCTGCTTCCGTGGGTCGTGGACGTGGAGGCACCAGGCCGAGCCCTGGCCGTCTCGCCGGACGGCAGCAAGGTCGCCGTCGGTGGCGACTTCTTCTCCGTCAACGGCGCACCCTCGCACTCGATTGCCGTCGTCGACGGTGAGACCGGTGCGAACCTTCGCACGTATCCGGGTGACTTCATCGACGACAAGTCAGTCACCAAGCACATCTGGAGCGGGTCCGAACGGTTCTATGTCAGCAACGAGGCACGGGGCTTCGGCAACTTCGACGGTCGCCTCGCGATCTCGTGGACGACACTGGACCAGGAGTGGCGCGACACGTGCCGGGGCGCGACCCAAGCGTCGATCGAGTATGCCGGCACCCTCTACTCGGCGAGTCACGCGCACAACTGTGGCGACACGGCCTACCAGGACGGCCGTCGCAACTTCTTCAACGCTCAGGACGCACGAACGGCAGAGCTGCTGGGCTGGGACCCGCGCGCGAACGACGGAATCGGCGAGGGCCTCGGTCCCCGTGCGCTGACGATCGCGGTGGGGCGCTCGACTGGCGAGCCCTACCTCTGGGCGGGCGGCGAGTTCACCCAGATCAACCGATCGCCGCAACAGAGCCTGACGCGCTTCAGCGCGGCCGACGTCGGAGCACCTCCGACGCCTCTCCCGGTCGCGGTCGCGACCACCGACGGCACCGTCCAGGTGCGGTGGCGCACCTCGATCGATCCTGACGACTCGCACCTGAAGTACTTGCTGTTCCGCAACGGCTCACGCCGTCCGCTCTGGTCCGGCACCGCGGTGTCGCTGTGGTGGAAGTACCCCCAGGTCACCTACGTCGACCGCAACGTCCGCGCCGGGCGCCTCTACTCCTATCGAGTGCGGGTCACCGACGGCACCAACCAGAGCGAGATGTCCCGGGACGCGGTGGTGCGGGCACTCGAGCCGGGTGCCAGCTACGGGCGCACGGTGCGCGCAGATCGACCGACCCTCTACTGGAGCTCGGAGCGGATCGTCCCGGCCAGCCTCTGGTTGCAGGAGGTCGGCGCCCGTCGCACCTCGGTGCGACGCGTCAACGGGCAGGCCGCCGGCGGTGCGCTGCTGGTGGGCGACACCCCCGTTCGCGGTGACTCCAGCGGATCGATCAAGTTCGACGGCATCGACGACTACCTGTGGGAGGACGAGTTCGTCGCAGCACCCCGCGTCTACTCCGTCGAGGCATGGTTCAAGACACGGACCCGCGACGGCGGCGGGATCATCGGTTACGGCGACGGCCGACCTCATACGTCGAGCAACCGACGGTTGCCGAGCACCGCCGGTCGCTACGACCGGGTCGTCTACCTCACCAACAAGGGAAGGGTCCGCTTCGGAGTCCGCTCCGACCGCCCGGTCACGATCAAGAGCCGGCGCGCCTACAACGACGGGAAGTGGCACCACGTCGTCGCGACACAAGGACCTCGCGGCATGGCTCTCTACCTGGACGGCACACGTGTCGGCCGACACTCGACGACGCGAGCAGGGTCCTACCTCGGCGTGTGGCACGTCGGCGGTGACAACCTCGCCGGCTTTCCAGCGCGCCCTCGGTCGACGATGTTCCGAGGCAAGATCGACGAGTTCGCCGTCTACCCGAAGGTGCTCAAGCGCAAGCGTGTCGTCGCTCACCTACGGGCGGCGCGACGCGCTCAGAGGTGATCAACCGCTCCGGACCCGGCGCAGCCAGGCAGGTCGGGACCGGCGAATGGTCCAGTCCACGGTGTGGGTCGAACGGTCAGCTCTTCTAGTCACCCCGGGTTAAATATCGGTGGGGCCCTGTACTGCGGCCGTGGCCCTGCCGATACTCGAGGTGTCCCCCCACCTCTGCGCCTTCCCCCAAGGCGCGGTCACGACCAGGACTCCGCGACCTGACCACCGCGGGCGTTGCGGGCGACTCCCCCCCAGGGTCACCCACGCACCGCGGAAGCAGGACTCCCCCCCATGCACCACCCCCCCGTCAGCAGCCATTTCACGCCCAGGTCCAGGAGCGTTCCTCGCATCCTGGCCGCCATGCTCGGCGGCGCCCTGATCGCCGGGCTGAGCCCGTTGTCGGCCGATGCCGATCTCGGGCAGTCCGTCGGTGACGCCTCGCTCGTGGTCCAGACGACACCCGCTCGGTCCTCCTTCGACAGCCCGCCGGCTCAGAGCGAGCGCGGCGGTCAGCAGGTGATCTCGCTCCCGAACATCGAGGCGACGTGGACGTCGCGGCGTCGGCCCGCGCAGGTGATGCGCAGCTCGAAGGTCCTCAAGGTGCGGCAGGGGTCGAGGCAGGCATTCCTCAAGTTCGACGGCACCGACCTCGACACCATGGAGGTCACCGACGCATACCTCCGACTGTGGGCGGTCCGCGGTACCGCTCGCCGCGGGAGCCTGGTCGTCAAGAAGACCGTTCGCTCCTGGACGTCCGGGAACCTCACGCACAACGACCGCCCGCCTTCGGCGCAGACCCGCCTCAATGCTCGACCGCGGGCCTCGGCACGCGGCCGCTGGGTCAACATCCGGCTGGTCCGCGACCTCGAGGAACTCACGGGGAGTGCGGTCTCGTTGCGCGTCACGTCCCGCAAGCGCTCCGAACGAGGCGTCTTCGTGCGACAGGGGAAGAAGGCACCCCAGCTCGTGGTCGTCGGCACGACCCTCACGCCCACCCCGGCCACTCCGCCCCCCACGCCGACACCGACACCGACGCCGACATCGACCGACGATCACGGCCGCGTCTTCGCGCACTACTTCCCGCCGTACCCGATCTCCATCGACAACAAGCCCGCGGACCGCGACTACTACACCGTCAACTACCTCGATCCCGAGGGTGAGGGCGGCAAGCACTCCGCGTACGGCGGCCTGTTGCGCGACCGGCCGACGCCTCGCGACCCGCGGCCCGGCGACTGGCGTCTGGCCGACATGCGCACCGAGGTCCGGCAGGCCACGTCGGCCGGGATCGACGGCTTCACCGTCGACATCCTGTCGTTCTCGGGCCGCACCTGGGATGCGAGCGTGCGGCTCATGGAAGCCGCCGACCTCGAGGGTGACTTCGAGATCATCCCGATGATCGACTCGGCCTCGATGCGGACCACGCCCGCCGCGGAGACCGCCACGGCGCTGGCCCAGCTGTTCGCTCACCCGTCCGCGCAGCAGATCGACGGGGACTACGTGTTCTCCTCGTTCTGCGCGGAGTGCCGCACGGTGAGCTGGTGGAGCGACGTCATCGAGCTCCTGGAAACGACTCACGGCCTGCCCGTCAAGTTCATCGCGAACTTCATCGGCGTCACCAACGACCGGCTCAGCGCTTTCGCGCCGATCAGCTACGGGGCCGGCATGTGGGGCACCCGAAACGCCGCAGCCGTCCTCGCGGGCTCCAACATCGCCGTCCGTGCCCACAACCTCGGCATGACCTGGATGCAGCCGATCGCCGTCCAGGACGCCCGGCCCCGCAGCGGGGCGTACGCCGAGGCAGGCAACACCGAGACCCTGCGCGCCACGTGGTCGCGAGCGATCAGCGACGGTGCCGACTTCGTCCAGATCGCGACCTGGAACGACTACAGCGAGTCGACGACCATCGCGCCCTCGCACGCCCACGGCAACGTCTTTCTCGAGCTGACCAGCTACTACGCCGAGTGGTTCCGCACCGGGAAGGAGCCCGTGGTCGTCGAGGACCACCTGTACCTGACCCACCGGATCCACCCGGTCGACGCGCAGCCGAAGCTGAGCACTCCTCCCATGAAGTCGACATTGGGCGGGTCGAAGGTCGCCCCTCGCGACACCGCTGAAGCGCTCGTGCTCCTCGCCGCTCCCGCATCCGTCACCGTGACCTCCGGCAGCGAGTCGAGGACCGTCGACCTCCCGGCAGGAGTCTCCAGCGTCCTGGTGCCCCTGGGACTCGGCCAGACCTCGGGCTCGATCCGCCGCGGCGCCCCGGTGCTGACCGTGACGTCACCGCACCACGTGACCGACACACCCACGGTCCAGGACTTCCAGTACTACGCGGCCGGATCCTGAAGCCAGGCGGTCCTCAGGTCCTCGGCGCGGGGCTCGCTCGACAGTAGGGTGAGCGCGTGCAGACCCAACGATCACTCTCGGGCTTCACCGGACGCGGGTACGACAAGGGGCGTTCCCTCGTCTGGCAGGCGCTGTGGATGCTGGCCTCGAGCCTGGTGGTCTCGCAGTGGTGGTGCCCCATGGGCGTCCGGATCGCCCTGCTCCGCACCTTCGGCGCCGACATCGGGCAGGGCGTCGTCCTCAGGCACCGGGTCCGGATCCACTGGCCGTGGAAGCTGGCGATCGGCGACCACTCCTGGATCGGGGAGAACGCCTACATCCTCAACCTCGAGCCGGTCACGATCGGACGCGACGTCTGTATCTCGCAGGAAGTGCTGCTGTGCACGGGCAGTCACGACCACCGCTCGCCGACCTTCGAGTTCGACAACGCTCCGATCGTCATCGAGGACGGCGCCTGGGTCGCTGCCCGCGCCACGGTGCTGCGGGGATGCACCGTGGGCAGGGACGCGGTCGTGGGGGCTGCCGCGCTGATCACCCAGGACGTGGCCCCGGGTGCCGTCGTCGTCGCACCCCGCGCCGTGACCGTGCACCGGCAGGGTTGATCCGGCCATGCGCATCCTCAGTGTCGTGACACTCGTCAGCCCGCTGGGTGAGTACGGCGGACCCGTGCGCGTGGCGGTCAACCAGGCGCACGCGTTGGCAGCGCAGGGCCACTCGGTCACGCTGGCCGGCGCGGCCCGAGGCTTCGAGGGACCGCTTCCCCGTAGCGTGGAAGGCATCGAGGCCCAGCTCTTCCCCGCGGTCACCCTCGTGCCCAGGATCGGCTTCGCCGGCATCGGCGCGCCAGGCCTGTGGCGCTGGGTGCGGCGAGCGGTCGACGACTTCGACGTCGTGCACGTCCACGCCGCTCGGGACCTCGTGACCCTCCCGGTCGCGCTCATCACCCGCAGGCGCGGTGTCCCCTACGTGCTCCAGACCCACGGCATGATCGACCCGTCCGACAGCCCTCTCGCCGTCCCGCTCGACGCCCTGCTGACGCGGCCGGTGCTGCGTCACGCGCGCCGCGTGATGTACCTGACGGCGGAGGAGCGGGAGGGCCTGCAGGCAGTAGCGGACGACCTCTCCGTCAGCCAGCTGCCGAACGGTGTGCCGTCGCACGATCCGACCCGTGGCCGGCCCGACGGTCCGACGGTGGTGCTCTTCCTGGCGCGTCTGGCACCACGCAAGCGCCCCGCGCTCTTCGTGGAGGCCGCACACCGTCTCGCCCGTGCCCACCCGGCCACCCGATGGGTCCTGGCGGGGCCCGACGAGGGCGAGGGTGCCCGGGTCCGCGCGTCGATCGAGCGGGCCCGCGCCGACGGCGTCGACATCGACTGGATCGGCGCGGTGCCGCCCGAGGCCACCGCCGCCCTGATGGCCGAAGCCTCGCTCTACGTGCTGCCGTCGGTCCACGAGCCTTATCCGATGTCGGTGCTCGAGGCAATGGCGCTCGGTCTCCCGGTGATCGTCACCGACACGTGCGGACTCGCCGATGCCGTGAGCCGGGCCGGAGCCGGCGCGGTCGTCGACGACGACCTGGACTCCCTGTGCGAGGCCATCAGCCGGCGCCTCGCCGATCCCGGGCTCGCAGCCGCCGAGGGCGCACGCGCCCGTGACCACGTACGCACCCACCACGGCATGGACGCGATCGCACACCGGCTGGTGGCCCTGTATGAGCCGTGAGGAGCGGGAGCCCCCGCCCTTTCACCTGCACGTGCTCCGCAGGCGCCCCACCCCAGGTGGCCTATCCTCGGGGCACGGGTTCGCCACCCTGGATCCAGCCGGAGCCCCGCACGCTGGCCTTGAGGAGGGACGTTGAAGCCGCAGGCACCATCACCCCACGTCAAGACCCACCAGGGCGTCTCACTCTACTCGCGCCTGGTCAACCGACCCGTCGGTCGACTCATCGCGACACGGGCCCACGGGTGGGGCCTGTCGGCCAACACCATGACCTCGATCTCGGCGTTGCTCACCTTCACCGGGATCGCCCTGCTTGCGATCGTCGAGCCGAGTGTCGGGCTCGGCCTCGGCGTCACGGCGCTCCTGGTGCTCGGCTTCGCCTTCGACTCTGCCGACGGACAGGTCGCCCGGATGGCGCAGGCCAGCTCGTTGGCCGGCGAGTGGTTCGACCACGTGGTCGACGCGGGCAAGATGGTGGCGCTGCACTCCGCGGTGCTCATCGCGTGGTTTCGCTTCGACGTCCACGAGACGGGCTGGCTGTACCTGCCTCTCGGTTTCCAGTTCGTGGCGGTCGTGACCTTCTCTGCGCTCACCACGGTGAGCCTTCTCAAGCGACTGCAGGTGAGCCCACCCCGAACGCCGGCGCCGTCCGTCGTACGCGCCATCGGGCTGCTGCCGGCCGACTACGGAATCCTCTGCCTCACGTTCCTCCTGTGGGGCTGGACCACGGCGTTCCAGGTGTCCTACCTCGTGCTGTTCGTGCTCAACGCGCTCATCATGGTGGGCTTCCTGGCGCGCTGGCACTCCGAGCTTCGCAGCGGCGACCGACGGGCGCTCTCCTGAGCGTCGTCCCGGCGCGGGCCGGACGCGTTCAGGAAGACGCTGCCACGTAGGCCAGGTCCTGCACGAACGGCGTGCTGACGACCTCGTAGGGCGATACCACCGAGGCCACGATCTCCGACCCCCGCCTGATCTGGGCCGACGGTCTCCCGGGATCGAGAGCGACCAGCACCGCGGACTGTCCTGCTGGCAGTTCTACGGTCGTGGTGTGCTGTCCGGAGGTCAGCGTGACGACGGCCGGTTCGGTGAGGAAGACCAGGGCCTCGACGGTGTCCCGGGGCGGCACGGCCGTGCCCCCGAGGGTGGGCTGCATGGTCGCGATCCCACTCGTCGTCGGCGCCGCCCACGGCTGGGTGCGATGGGTCAGGAAGATCCGGTCCGTCGTGATCCTCGGGGGAACACCCTCGCTGAACCACGCCGCGTAGTAGGCGCACAGGTCGAGGAAGACGCGTCCGTGACGCTCCGACGGGGCGATGGCGGTCGACTCGCTGTAGTCGTTCCAGGTGGCGATCTGCACGAAGTCCGCTCCGTCGTCGATCGCCCGCATCCAGGTCGTCCGAAGTGTCTCGGTGTTGCTCGCCTCGGCGAAGGTACCGCTGCGTG
>JBFJKO010000148.1:0-7618 GCA_041634935.1 Nocardioides sp. | reverse complement strand
GGACGAGGAGGAAGGAGAGACCCTGATGGCGCTGCGAGCCGGGCTCGCTGCGGGCCAGGACGAAGAGCCACTGCGAGAAGTGCGCGTTGGACGTCCACACCTTCTGACCGTCGATCACCCACTCCTGCCCCCCGGAGCCGTCCGCGGCGTCCACCAGGCGCGCCTTGGTCTGGACGTTGGCCAGGTCGGAGCCGGCGCCGGGCTCGGAGTAGCCCTGGGCCCAGAGCTCCTCGACCGCCACGATCGACGGGAGGAAGCGCTGCTGCTGCTCGGGCGTGCCGAACGCGATCAGGGTCGGCCCCAGCAGCTCCTCGCCGAGGTGGTTGACCCGCGCCGGAGCGTTGGAGCGGGCGTACTCCTCGTGGAAGATCACCTGCTGCCACAGGCTCAGGCCGCGTCCGCCGTGCTCGACGGGCCAGCCCACGCAGGTCCAGCCGTGCGCGGCGAGGTGGCGGTTCCAGGCCAGCCGCTCGTCGATCGCCTCGTGGTCGCGCCCGGGGCCACCGAGGCCACGCAGCGCGCCCCACTCGCCGGAGAGCTGGTCGTCGAGCCAGTCCCGGATCTCGGCCCGGAAGGCTCGGTCGGCATCGGAGTAGCGGAGGTCCACGAGTGCTACCCTACCAAGCACTTGCTTGGTTAGGCGAAGGACGGCTGTGAACGAGAAGACGATCCCCGGCGTGCTGCGGGCCGCCGCGACCCGCTTCGGCGACGACCCGGCGTACGTGGACGGGCAGCGGCGCGTCTCGTTCGCCCAGCTGCACGACGAGGTCCGCGCGGTGGCGCGCGGCTACGTCGCCCACGGTCTCGCCGCGGGCGACCGCGTCGTGCTCTGGGCCCCCAACAGCATCGAGTGGGTCGTCGCCGCGCTGGCCGTCACCTACGCAGGCGGGGTGCTGGTGCCCGCGAACTCGCGCTACACCGGCTCCGAGGTCGCCGACCTGGTCGAGCGCACGGCCGCGCCGGTCGTGGTGCTCGAGGACGGCTTCCTCGGCCGCCACCAGAGCCAGGAGCTCGCCGCCGTGGGCGGGCTCGACCGCCTCCAGCACGTCGTCCGACTCAGCGAGCTCGACGGGCTGAAGCGCGCCGGCGAGGCGGTTCCGTTCGAGACCGTCGAGGCCCGGGCGGACGCCGTGGGCGCCGACGACGTCGCCGACATCCTCTTCACCTCCGGTACCACCGGACGCTCCAAGGGCGCCCTCTCGGCGCACCACCAGAGCATCGGCGTCGCCGCGACGTGGGCCGACCTGGGCGGCGTGCGCCCCGACGACCGCTACCTCGTGGTCAACCCGTTCTTCCACTCCTTCGGCTACAAGATCGGCATCCTCGTCGGCCTGCTGACCGGGTGCGCCCTCTACCCCGTCGCCACCTTCGACCTCGAGGCGACGATGCGGCTGGTCGAGACCGAGCGGATCACCGTCCTGCCCGGCGCCCCCACGATCTACCAGTCGATCCTCGCCTCCCCTGCTCGCGGCGAGCACGACCTCTCCTCGCTGCGGCTGGCGGTCACCGGTGCCGCCGTGGTCCCGGTGGTGCTCATCGAGCGGATGCGCCAGGCCGCCCCCGAAGGACTGGGGATCGACCAGGTCGTGACGGCCTTCGGCATGACCGAGGCCGTCGTCGTCACGATGTGCCGCGAGGGTGACTCCGCCGAGACCGTGGCGACCACCTGCGGTCGCGCCGTGCCGGGCATGGAGACCCGCATCGACGACCCGGCCGAGGACGGCACCGGCGAGCTGCTCGTGCGGGGCGAGCACGTGATGCTCGGCTACCTCGACGACGCGGAGGCGACGGCCGAGGCCATCGACGCCGACGGCTGGCTGCACACCGGCGACGTCGGTCTGCTCGACGAGCGCGGCAACCTGCGGATCACCGACCGCCTCAAGGACATGTACATCTCCGGCGGCTTCAACGTCTACCCCGCAGAGGTGGAGCAGAGCCTGCTCCGCATGGACGGTGTCGCCGACGTCGCCGTCGTCGGCGTCCCCGACGAGCGGATGGGCGAGGTGGGCAAGGCGTACGTCGTCGCCCGCGACCCGGGCGACGCAGACGGCACAGGGCTCTCCCCCGCCGACGTGACGGCCTACGCCAAGGAGCACCTGGCCAACTTCAAGGTGCCCCGCCACGTCGAGCTGATCGACACCCTGCCCCGCAACCTGTCGGGCAAGGTGCTGAAGACCGAGTTGAGAAAGGCCTCCTCCTGATGGACCTGACCCTGTCCGAGTCCGAGCTCGCCTTCCAGGCCGAGGCGCGTGCCTGGCTGCAGGCCAACGTGCCGCGCGAGCCGCTCCCGTCGATGGACACCCCCGAGGGCTGGCTGCGCCACCAGGAGTGGGAGGCGCGGCTCACCGAGGCGCGCTGGTCGGTCGTGTCGTGGCCGGAGAAGTACCACGGCCGCGACGCCTCGCTCGTCGAGTGGGTGGTCTTCGAGGAGGAGTACTACCGGGCCGGTGCGCCCGGGCGGGTCTCGCAGAACGGCATCTTCCTGCTCGCGCCGATCCTCTTCGACCACGGGACCCCCGAGCAGCAGGACCGCTTCCTGCCCTCGATGGCCAGCGGCGAGCAGGTCTGGGCGCAGTGCTGGTCGGAGCCCGAGGCCGGCTCCGACCTCGCCTCGCTGCGCTCGACCGCACGCCGCGACGAGGACCGCGGCGGGTGGGTGCTCAACGGTCAGAAGACCTGGTCGTCGCGCGCCGCCCTGGCCCACTGGGGCTTCGGGCTGTTCCGCTCCGACCCCGAGGCGCAGCGTCACGCCGGTCTGACCTACTTCCTGTTCCCCCTCGACGCCGAGGGCATCACCGTGCGTCCGATCGCCCAGCTCGACGGCGAGGCCGGGTTCGCGGAGCTCTTCTTCGACGACGTCTTCGTGCCGGACGCCGACGTGCTCGGCGCACCCGGTGACGGCTGGCGGGTCGCGATGAGCACCGCCGGCAACGAGCGCGGGCTGTCGCTGCGCTCCCCCGGTCGCTTCTGCGCGGCAGCCGACCGCCTCGTCGCGCTGTGGGCCGAGCACGGCGACGCCGTCCCCTCGGCCGCGGACGGCGTGGTCGACGCCTGGCTGAAGGCACAGGCCTACCGCCTCTTCACCTGGGGCACCGTCACGCGCCTGGCCGACGGCGGCGAGATGGGTGCCGCGGGATCGATCAACAAGATCTTCTGGTCCGAGCTCGACATCGCCCTCCACGAGACCGCCCTCGACCTGCTCGGCCCGGAGGCGGAGGTCGAGTCGCCCTGGCTCGACGGCTACACCTTCAGCCTGTCGGGCCCCATCTACGCCGGCACCAACGAGGTGCAGCGCAACATCGTCGCCGAGCGCATCCTCGGCCTGCCCCGCGAGCCCAAGCCCAACCAGGGGGTCTCCCAGTGAAGTTCGAGCTCACCGACGACCAGCGCGACCTCGCCGGCGCCCTCGAGGGCCTGCTCGCGTCGTCCGACACCGTCGCCGTCGCGCGCGCCTGGGCCGACGACGACACCGCTCCCGGCCTCGCGCTCTGGAAGCGACTCGCCGACCTCGGCGTGACCGTGCTCGCCACCGAGGCCGGCCCGGTCGAGGTCTGCGTCGCCTTCGAGGCGCTCGGCCGGCACGCCGTGCCCGGGCCGTGGGTCGAGTCGGCCGCCTACCTCCCGGTGGCGCTGGGCCGCGAGGTCGAGGGCGTCGCCACCCTCGCGCTGCCGCCGCACGTGCCCTACGCGCTCGACGCCGACGTCGCCGACGAGGTATACGCCGGCACGACCCCCGGCGCCGTCGTCGGCGCCCGCCACACCTCGGTCGACCGCACGCGACGCCTCTTCTCGGTGGACGGCAGCGGCGAGGTCGACCAGGACGCCTTCGACCTCGCGGTCCTGGCCACCGCCGCGCAGCTGCTGGGGGCCGGCGAGCGAGTGCTGGCCGACAGCGTCGACTACGTGAAGGCGCGCAAGCAGTTCGGCCGCCAGATCGGCAGCTACCAGGCCATCAAGCACGCGCTCGCCGACGTGCGGATCGCCCTCGACTTCGCCCGGCCGCTCGTCCACGGCGCGGCCCTCGGGGAGGTGCCCGCCGGTGCCGCCAAGATCGCCGCCGGCGACGCCGCCTACCTCGCCTCGCGCACGGGGCTCCAGGTGCACGGCGCCATCGGCTACACCGCCGAGTTCGACCTGAGCCTGTGGCTCACCAAGATCCGCGCCCTGCAGAGCGCGTGGGGCACCCCGGCGCACCACCGTGCCCGACTGCTCGAGGAGCTGAGCCGCTGATGGAGTTCGGGTTCTCCGAGGAGCAGGCCGAGCTCGCGACCACGGTCCGCGGCCTGCTGGCCAAGCGGGCCGACTCCCGCGCCGTCCGCGCTGCCATGACTTCGGCGCCGGGCTACGACGTCGAGCTGTGGCAGACGCTCGTCGAGCAGATCGGGGCGACGGCGCTGGCCGTCCCCGAGGAGCACGACGGCGCGGGGTTCTCGCTGTTCGAGGCCCTGATCGTGCTCGAGGAGGTCGGGCGCTCCCTCGCGCCATCTCCCCTGCTGTCGTCGCTGGTGGTCGCCGAGGTGCTGCTGGCGTGTGCCGACGACGAGGCCCGGGCTCGGCTGCTGCCGCGCCTGGCCGCCGGTGAGGTCGCCGCACTCGTCGGGGACGACGGCGTGCCGGTGCTGGACGCGATCGACGCCACGGTGCTGCTCGCCGTCCGCGGTGACGACCTGGTCGAGGTCGACCCCGACACGTGCACCCGCACCGCGGTGGAGTCGATGGACCAGACGCTCCGCCTGGCCCTGGTGGACCTGACCGGCGCGACGACGAGGACGATCGGTGCTGCGGCGCCCGCCCGCGAGCGCGCTGCGCTCGTCGGAGCGGTGGCCGTGACGGCCCTGCAGGCCGGGCTGGCGGCCCGTGCCCTCGACATGACCGTCACCTACAGCAAGGAGCGGGTGCAGTTCGGACGGCAGATCGGCTCGTTCCAGGCGCTCAAGCACCGGATGGCCGACCTGCTGGTGCTGCTGGAGATGTCGCGCTCCGCGTCGTGGGCGGCGTCGTACGCCGTCTCGATCGGAGCGGACAACGCCGCCGAGCTCGTGCACATCGCCAAGTCCTACTGCTCCGACGCCCTCGACCACGTCGCCGGCGAGACGGTGCAGCTGCACGGGGGGATCGCGATCACCTGGGAGCACGACGCCCACCTGGTGTTCAAGCGCGCCCACGCGCTCGGCCAGCTCTACGGCCAGGCGCACGAGCACCGCGCCCTCATCGAGCTCTAGGCAGCGTCTCGCCCGGGCAACGGGCAGGCCTTCGCCCGGGTCGCCATCAGGCCGAGCGTCCAGCACGACATGCACCCGCGCCACAGCACCACGGTCAGCGGCACCAGCAGGAGCCAGAGCGCCGACCGATGGGCCAGACCGAGCCCGGCGACGAGCAGCACGAGCCCGAGGAGGCCGCGGGCGTAGTGCACGGCCAGGGAACGGCTGGCGAACATCGCGCCGACGAGGTCGGGCTCCTGGGGAGGTGCGGGGCGCACGGTCGTGGTCACGACGCCCAGCCTACGGGGCGCACCCTCGCGACACGGCGCTCCGATGTGACGCATCCGACAGCGCACGAGGCCTCGATGAGGACGACCTGTGCACCAGCCCTCAATAGGGTAGGGAGCATGACGACCAGCACCGTGACCCACCTGGACGAGCAGCACGACGAGACCGACGCCCAGGAGCAGGACGACTTCCCGACCGGCATGCTGGCGAGCCCCACGCGCACCCGCCTCTGAGCCTCACTCAGCCGTCGGTCGTGCGGTACCTGCCCTGGAAGTACAGGAGCGGCTCCGCGCCGTCGCCGACCACCAGGTCCTGGACCTGCCCGATCACGATGTAGTGGTCACCGGCCTCGTGGACGGCGTGGATGGTGCAGTCGACGTAGCCGAGGGTGCCGTCGAAGACCGGTGACCCGGTCACCGGCGAGGGCCGCCACGCGACGTCGGCGAACTTGTCGGCACCGCGGCTGGCCATGGTGTTCGACAGCTCGCTCTGCCCGTCGGCGAGGAAGTTCACGCAGAACTTGCCGGCCCGCTGGATGCGGGGCCAGGCGCGAGAGGTGCGGGCGGGCACGAACAGCACGAGCGGCGGGGTGAGCGAGACGCTCGAGAACGACTGGCACGTCATCCCGATCGGCTCGTCGTTGCTCATGGTCGTGACGACGGTGATCCCCGAGGCGAAGCGGCCCAGGACGTCGCGGAACCGGCGCGCCCGTGCGACCGCCTCGGGCGAGGAGGTGTCGACCTCGAGGTCCTCGCCGGGATGGAGCTGGAAGTCGAGGTCGGAGTCGGTCAGCCACGAGGAGATCAGCTGGCTGCTGGGCCAGGTCTCCCGCGCGTCGGCACTCATGCCCTCGGGGATCTCGGGCCTCTCGGAGATCTCGGGGCCGTCGGAGTGCTGCTCGTCCACGTTGTCCACCCGCCCCACGCTAGCCATCACTGACCGCCGGCGAAGTCGTGCCCCCAGTAGGAGACGGCGGTCGACTCGCGGGCGACCCAGCGGTCGTCCTCGACCTGGAGGCCGTCGGTGCCGAACTCGACGTCGAAGCCTGCGGGGGACTTCACGTAGAAGGAGACCATCTCGTCGTTCATGTGCCGCCCGAGCGTCGCCGAGAGCGGCGCGCCGTGCTTGCGGACCCGCTCGAGCGCACGACCGACGTGGTCGAGGGTGTCGACCTCGAGCATGATGTGGACGCACTTGCTGGGGTTGGGCATCGGCAGGAACGCCAGCGAGTGGTGGCGCGGGTTGACCCCGAGGAAGCGCAGCCAGACCTTGGAGCCGGGCTCCTTGCCCACGAACTCCCCCGGCATGCTCATCGAGTCGCGCAGCCGGAAGCCGAGGACGTCGGTGTAGAAGGCGAGAGCCTCCACGTCGTCGAGCACGGGCACGACGATGTGGCCCATGCCCTGGTCGCCGGTGACGAAGGTCGAGGCGTACGGCGTCACGACGGGGCGCGACTCGTAGGTGATGCCGTGGAAGAGCTCGAAGACGTTGTCCCACGGGTCGCTGAACCGGATGAGCTCCTGCACGCGGCGCTCGGCGAGCTCCTCGTCGGTGCCCTCCTCGAAGGCCACCCCGGCCTTGGCGAGGTGCTCACGCGCCTCCTGGAGCGCCCGCGGGTCGGCGAGCTCCCAGCCGACGCAGTCGAGCCGGTCGACGTCGGAGGGCACGATCACGAGCCGCGCCGAGACCTGGTCGATGCGCCAGTACTGGTGGTCGGGGTTGGGCCCGCGGCCCTCGGCGAGACCGAGGACCTTGCCGGCGAACGTCGTCCACTGCGACAGGTCGGTGGAGGCGACGCGCACGTAGCCCATGGACTTGATGTCGATCGTCATGAACTCAGTCCTTCGGGCGCTCGACGTGACGCGTCAGGAACGCGGTGGTGATCTCGGCGAACTCCGCCGCGGCCTCGATCTGCGCCCAGTGGCCGCAGTTGGGGAAGACGTGCAGCTGCGCCTTGGGGATCAGCTTGAGCGCCACGAGCGCGCCGTCGAGCGGGTTGACGCGGTCCTCGCGACCCCAGGTCAGCAGGGTGTGCTTGCGGATCTTGTGGGCATCGCGCCACAGCATGCCGTCTTCGGCGCTGGCCGGGTCGAAGAACGACATCCCCATGGCGATCATCGCCTCCTGGG
>JBFJKO010000147.1:0-7627 GCA_041634935.1 Nocardioides sp. | reverse complement strand
GTCGCTGATGATGAAGCCCTCGGTGAAGCCGTTCTCGCGCGTGCGCTCGCCGATGACGTCGTTCATCGAGAAGGTCTCGCCCGGCTTGAGCACGGTGCCGTTCACGATCTCCGCGGCGCGGCCGAGGTTGACGTTGCGGTACTCCGCGTAGGGGAAGAAGGTGCTGAAGTCGGAGACCTCCTCCTTGATCTTCAGCTTGCGGGCGTCGCGGGTGGTGAACTCGGCCGGCTCGACCGAGCCCTCGACCTCCGCCGACCGCTCGCCGTCGGGCTGGGCGACGAGGTCGAGGAAGGCCTCGACGACGTCCTCGGTCTCGAAGATCAGGCCCGGCTTGGAGCGCACGACCTTCGGCTTGCCGTCGACCAGCGCCACGGTCGCGTCGACCGGGGAGCCCTTGCCGACGGTGGCGTCCTCGACCAGGGCCACGATGACGTCCTCGTCGACCGAGGGCACGAGCTCGCCGTCGACGGGGTCGAGGGAGAGCGCGTCGGCGTAGTCGCGCGGCGACAGGCTCACCCGCGAGGCACCGAACTTCATCGTCACCGGACCGGAGATCGCCGGGTTGGCGAACTCGTCGAGCGCTTCGCTGACCTCGGCCTGCCCGATCTCGGGGGCCTGCTCGACCAGCGAGGCCTCGACGCTGTCGTCGTCGAGGTAGGCCTCCACCACCGACTCCGCCACGGCCTCGACGTCGAGGCCGGCGCCGACCTGCGGGTCGCGGACGACGACGCGGCCGTCGACGAAGCGGATCCGGCCGTCGCGCGCCGGGGTGCCGACGTCCTCGGCCGCCGCCGCGATCGCGGCCTCGAGGGCGTCGTCGTCGACCAGGACGACGGGCTCGAGGTCGTCGCCGCCGGTGTAGTAGTTCCACAGCCGTTCGGGGTCCCAGGAGCGGCCGCCGCCGGCCTGGCGGACGGTCGCCTGGAAGTCGACGCCGAGCCCGGACGTCCTCGGGTCGATGCTCAGCACGGTGTCGTCGACCACGACGTCGATCGGGGCCCGCACCTTCGGTCCGAGCTCGTCGACCAACAGCTTGACGGCGCTCTGGCTCGTGCGGCCACCGATGTCGACGCCCGCGACACGCGTGCCGCGCGGGACGTTGTCGCCGGCAGCGGCGTACGCGGCGGCGTAGCCACCCGCGACGAGAAGACCCAGGACCAGCACGAGGACCAGGACGACCCGTCCACCGGCGCGCTCCCGCGACTCGCGAGGGGCAGCGGACGTGGGGGACTTGGTGCTCATCAGTCCATCCTAGGAAAGATCCGCAGCAGTCCCGGCATCGTCGGCGACCCCCGGACGCGGCCCCCCGCGGCCCGGGCGACCGGCCACCGGGCGCACCGTGACGAGCCCGAACGCCGCGATCACCATGCCGCTGGCGAGCAGCAGGTAGCCCGCGGTGTCGCTCGCGACGAGGTAGTCGCCCTCGGGCCGCGGGGTGGCGAAGTAGAAGACCGCTCCGAGCCAGCCCAGGGCGAACGGCAGCCGCGCCCACCACCCCGGCGGGAGCGCGACCGCGCTCGCGAGGGCGGCCACCAGCGCCAGGGCCAGCCCGACGGGCAGGCCGTGCACGAAGGCGGAGGCGGCACCGACCACGGCCCCCGCGGCCAGCGACAGCACCGCGAGCGGGACCCGCAGCCTCATGGCGTCCTCACGGCATTCAGAGCCCTGCGAAGAGGTCCGTCTCGAGGCCCTCGTCGCCCAGGGGACCGCGCTGGCCCTTCGCGATGCGGTAGAACTCCACGCCCCAGGCGGTGGAGCCGACGTTGTTGGACAGCGCGAAGAACGGGCCGTCGGTGGTGATCTGGGTGCGGTGCGCGGCGAGCGCGGCCATCTTGGCGTCGACGTACTCCTGGGCGTCGACGGCGCAGGCGAGGTTCTCGTCAGGCGTGATGAACGGCGGCAACGGGCCGTCGGGGTCCATGCCCTCGAACGACGTGGTGTCGCCCGCCTCGCGCATCGCGCGGAGCCCGGCGCGCATCCGCGACTCCGACATCGCGCCCCAGTAGATCTTGGCGATGTCCCAGTGCTCGCCCAGGTCGGGGCGGTAGGTCGGCACGGCCGCCAGCGAGGCCGCGTAGGTCGCGACGCGGTGGGCCTGGATGTGGTCGGGGTGGCCGTAGCCGCCGAAGTCGTCGTAGGCGACCATCACCTGCGGCCGGACCTCGCGGATCACCGCGACGAGGTGGGCGGCCGCCTCGGTGAGGTCGGCGCTCCAGAAGGCGTTCTCGTGGATGTCGTCGGCGGCGACGGCGTGGCCGTCGGCGTGCCACTTCATCCCGGAGTCGCGGTAGGTGCCGAACCCGCCGAGGTAGCGGTGGTCGGTGACGCCGAGGGCGGCCATCGCGTCGGCCAGCTCGGTACGGCGGTGCTCGGCGAGGCCACCGTCGAGGTGGTCGGCGAGGTGCTCGAGCTCGGGCACGAGGATCTCGCCCATCTCGCCCCCGGTGCAGGTCACGAGGGTGACGCCGCGGCCCTCCGCGACGTACTTGGCCATCGTGGCGCCCTGGCCGATCGACTCGTCGTCGGGGTGGGCGTGCACCAGCAGGAGGCGCTGGGAGGGGGTGTCGCTCATGGGAGCGAGCCTAGTGGGCGCTACTCGGCACCCTGCTGCGGGCGCTTGATGCGCTTCGGGGCGGAGGGCAGGTCGAGCGGCGGCAGCGCCGGCGCCGCCGGCTCCTCGTCGTCGAACCAGCCGCCGAGGTCGTCGACCACGAGCTCGAGCAGCACGTCGGGGGCGTCGGTGACGACCGCCCACGGGTGGTCCTCGTCGTCGTCCTCGCCGGCGAGGCGCTCGCGGGCCAGCTCGGCGTCGTACCCCTCCCGGCGCAGCCGGACGATCGCCGAGCGGGCGTCGTCCTCCTCGAAGAAGATGCCGCGCGCGCTCACGTGCCGGAGCCCTCGCGCAGGAGGTCCCCGAGCTGCCACAGGAAGGGCAGGTCGGGCTCGAGCCAGTCGACGTCGTCGAGCTCGTCGGCGCCGAGCCAGGTGATCGCATCGTGCTCGGTGGGCTGCGGGCGTCCGGCCGCGGCCGTCGCGGTGGCAACGACCAGCTCGTGCGTCGTGCCGATGGCGGAGGACCCCTCGAGCCAGCCGGTGACCTCGATGTCGAGCTGCAGCTCCTCGGCGATCTCGCGGACCAGCGCCTGCTCGGGGCTCTCCCCCGGCTCGACCTTGCCGCCGGGGAGCTCCCACAGCCCGGCGGCCTTCGGCGGAGCCGTACGGCGGCAGGCCAGCACCCGGCCGTCGCGGATGATCGCGGCGCCGACGACCGTGCGGGGCTGGCGGCCCTGTGGGTGACTCATGTCGGCAGGATAGGGGGGTGCCCGCTCCCCACGGACTCCACCTGCGTCGCGGCGACGACCTCACGCCGTCGATCGACGCCCTGGCCGCCGCACACGGTGGTCGGGTCGGCGCCGGCGTGCTCGGTGACCTCAACCGCACAGGGCGCCGCGCCTGGGCCCCGGGACGGGCCGTCGAGAAGGCGTGGACGTTCGACTGCGTCGACCGCCGCGACCTGCGCTGGTGGCCCCAGGGCGTCGACGTGCGCGGCTCGACGGTGGCGCTGACCTGGTACGCCAAGAAGCTGCCCGGTGACGACGTCGGCCAGGGGGCGCGGGTGACCTTCTTCGACCTCGACACCGCTCGCTACCGGCACGTGCTGCTCGTGCAGCCGACGCTGGTCGACGGCGTGGCCGGGGTCGCTCCGCTCCCGGTGCACGCCGGCGGGCTGGTGTGGGCGGGCGAGCACCTGCACGTGGCGGCTACGGCGAAGGGCTTCTGGAGCGCGCGGCTCGACGACGTCGTCCGCGTCACCGAGGACGTCGCGTTCGGCTACCGCTACCTGCTGCCGGTGCACACCGCCTGGCGGGCGAGCGCCGACGACGGGGTCGAGCGCCTGCGCTACTCGTTCCTGTCGCGTGACGGTGACGACCTCCTCGCGGGTGAGTGGGCCGCCGGCGCCTCCAGCCGGCGCCTGGCGACGGTGCCGCTCGATCCCGCGACGCACCTGCCGACCGGCGACCCGGAGGTGCTGGGTGACGGCGTGGGCCACATGCAGGGCGTCGTCCGCGTGGACGGGCGCTTCTACGCCACCACCTCGCACGGCCGCTCGCGCCTCGGGTCGGTGTGGACCGGCTCCCCGGGCGCGCTCACCCGGCACCGCTGGGCGATCCCGATGGGCCCGGAGGACCTGACCTGGGACGAGGCGCACGACCGGCTCTGGTCGGTCACCGAGCACCCGTGGGCGCGGTGGATCTACTCGATGAAACGGTCCTGGTTCGACTGAGGGCCACGGCGGTCAGCGTCTCGATACGCCGGTCGCTCGCTGCGCTCGCACCCCGGCTACTCGACGACCACACTCGCCCTGGTCATCGAGTAGCCGGCCACGCGACGAAGGAGCGGGCCGGCGTATCGAGATGCGCCCGCAACCC
Source organism: Nocardioides sp. (assembly GCA_041634935.1). GTDB lineage: Bacteria > Actinomycetota > Actinomycetes > Propionibacteriales > Nocardioidaceae > Nocardioides. The sequence goes on along the minus strand of JBFJKO010000147.1, from coordinate 3,197 downwards.
ACACGCCTACCGCGGCAACCGAGCCAGCTGCCGCGCCTGCGCGACGAGGCGCCCGGCGGAGTCCCAGACCTCGCAGTCCTCCTCGAACATCCCCCCGGCGATGTTGCGCGTCGCGTGGCGCACCCGCAGCCAGCCCGGCGCGGGCTTGGCGCGCACGTGCGCGGTCAGCTCGAGCGTCGGCGCCCACCCCAGCTGGCCGTAGGTGAACATCACCGGCGGCAGCGCGTCGACCACGAGCAGCAGCTCGATCGGGTCGGGCTCGCGACCGTCCTCGAGCCGGAACCACGCCCGCAGCTCGCCGCTGTGGTTCGGCTCGCCGACGGCCCAGCCGATGTCGTCGGGGTGGAAGAGCATCTCGAAGCGCTCCATCAGCGGAGCGATCTTGCGCAGGCTCTCGGGCGCCATCGAGTTGGACACGCACTGCTCGCGCGGCGGCAGGTCGAAGGGCACCGCGGTGGTGCGGACGTCGTCGGCCTCGCGGTCGAGGTCGCCGTACGTCGCCAGCACGGTGATCCGGGTGTCGTCGCCCTGCTTCAGGTCAGCCGCCGCAGTCGCGACGCTGCCGCCCTCGCGCAGCACGCGCACGTCGACGGTGGCCGGACCCTCGGTGGTGGCCGAGAGGTAGTAGGCGCTGATGCTCAGCGGGTCCGGCTTGGCGGGCAGGCTCGCCCTGAGGGCGTTGCCGATCACGGCCAGCAGGTAGCCGCCGTTGAGACCGCCACCCACCATCCAGCCGCCCTCGAGCTGGGCGTCGTAGGTCGAGGGGCCGTTGGGTGTCACCGCGGTCTGGGTGTCGAAGACGAAGCTCACCTCGGCGACGCTAGTACAAGCGCCCGATCAGCCTGACGCCCGTACGGCGCCGTGCCGACCGCCTCGTGATGGCTCGAGCGGCGATCGCCACCTCTTGAGACGCGCGGATCATCGAGCATGAGACCTTGTTACTCGAACACATGTTCGATAGAATGCAGGCATGACGGTCCTTCACCTCGATGCTCAGGACATCGGTCGTTTCCGCGACCACGTCCTGGCCGCGGCGTTGCCCGCCGGCGACGAGGTCGTGACGGACGCTGCCAGGGTGGACCTGCTCGCCGAGCTCGAGGCGCTGAAGTCGGCCGCGTGCGCCCTGCAGGCCGACCTGGCCGTCGACCTGGACGCCTCGGTCCGCTCCCGCGACGCCCGGCAGGGGGTCAGGCCCGAGCGACGGGGTCGTGGCGTCGCCGCCCAGATCGGACTGGCTAGGCGCGAGTCACCCGCGCGAGCGGCGACCCTGCTGGGGCTGGCCAAGGACCTCGCGACCGACCTCACCTGCACCCGCCAGGCGCTGCGCGACGGTCGGATCAACGAGTACCGTGCCCAGACCATCGCCGTCGAGACCGGCCCGCTGACGCGTGAGGACCGGGCGCTGGTGGACGACGAGCTCTGCGCCCCCGACCCCGAGACCGGCGCACCGGCACCGGTCGACACGATGGGCACGGGCCAGCTCGCCGGCGCGATCCGCCGGCGGGTGCAGGCCCTCGACCCCGCGGCCGTCGCCCGCCGCAGGTCCAAGGCCGAAGCAGCCCGCCGCGTCTCGATCCGTCCGACCGAGGACACCATGGTCTATCTGACCGGCACGCTGCCCGTCGTCGCGGGCGTCGCTGCGTTTGCCGCTCTCAGCAAGCAGGCAGAGGCCCTCGTCAGCCAGGGTGACGAGCGGACCAAGGGCCAGATCATGGCCGACCTCATGGTCGAGCGCCTCACCGGGCAGAAGCAGGCAGCCGACACCGGGCTCACCATCGACCTCGTGATCTCCGACGAGAGCCTGCTCGGCGCCGGCAACGAGCCCGCAGTCCTGCCCGACGCTCCCGGCGCACCCACGATCCCCGCGCAGGTCGCCCGAGAGGTCGTCGGCCATGCGCTCGACGCCCGGACCACGACCTGGATCCGGTCCCTCTACGCCGACCCCACCGGACGCCTCGTCGCGATGACGCGCAGGCAGCGCTTCGTCACCGGCGCGCTCGCCGACTTCCTGAAGCTCCGTGACCAGGGCCTCTGTCGCACCCCCTGGTGCGACGCCCCGGTCCGCCACCACGACCACGTCACCCCGGCCGCTCACGAGGGCGCCACCAGCGACGAGAACACCCAAGGCCTCTGCCAGGCCTGCAACTTCGCCAAGCAGGCCGACGGGTGGCGACACCGAACCGTCCACGACGACGCGGAGGGTCGGCACACGGTCGAGACCATCACCCCCACCGGCCATCGACACCGGTCCCGAGCACCGGCACCACCCACCCCGGCCCGCGCCCGGACAACAGCACCGACGCACCACCCAGTGGTGGAGATCCACCGGCCCGCGTTCGACCTCGTCCTCGCCGACGACTTCGCGGCCTAGCGGGACGCCCCCTCGTAGTCGGACGTACGTCTAAGCCCTTTGACGCCGCCTTACACTTAGCCTGACGACCATGGACGAGCCCACGAGCCGGTACGTGGACTACGCCGTCGAGGGCACACCGGTAGGAAGATGCCTCGTCCTCCCCGGCAGGCAGTACACGCCTGATGGCCCGTTGCTCTTCTTCGCGACGCAAGCGGCACTGATGCGTGGATGGGACGTGCGCCAGGTCTGGTGGGATGCCCCGAAGCGCGGCAGCCTCCCGATCGCTGATGAGATGGGCTGGGTCGGCGATCAGCTGGATGCGGCCCTTGCCGGATACACCGGTCGCCAGCTGGTCGTTGGAAAGTCGCTCGGAACACTGGCCGCGACACGATCCGCCGCGCTGTGTCTCGACGCCGCGTGGCTCACACCCCTGCTCAGCGAGCCCGAAGCCGCCAAGCCGATGCTGACTTACCCCACCTCCCAGTTTGTCGTGATCGGGTCAAGCGACCCGTATCTGAGCCCCGAGGTGCTCGACGCACTGCCTGGCGCCAGGTTGGTCGTCCCAGGCGACCACGTCCTGCGAGTTGTCGACGACGCGGCCGCCATGGTCGGCAGCCACGAGCAGTTCATCCGGGCGTTCGACGCATGGCTGGTGAGCCTGCGGCCCTGAAGTCCGGACACTTGCGGCACCCGATTCTCCAGTGACCCGCGCGCTTCGCGATCACTCCTCAATCGCAGAGGGGGGCAGTGCCGCGGCCCCGCTAGGAGGACTTCTTGACCGCCCACGCCCGCACCGCGTTGATGCGCGCCCGCAGCTGGTCGGCGTTGGCCACGGCCGAGGCCG
>JBFJKO010000146.1:0-7670 GCA_041634935.1 Nocardioides sp. | reverse complement strand
GCTTCTTGATCTCCTGGAGGAAACGGCCGGCGTCGGCCCCGTCGACCAGGCGGTGGTCGTAGCTCAGCGCGAGGTAGACCATGTGACGCACCGCGATCGTCTCGCCCAGGTTGGGGTCGTCGATGACGACGGCGCGCTTGACGACGGCACCCGGTCCGAGGATCGCGACCTGCGGCTTGTTGACGATCGGGGTGTCGAACAGTGCGCCGACGCTCCCGAGGTTGGTGATCGTGAACGTGCCGCCACCGAGCTCGTCGGGCCCGATCTTGTTGGTGCGGGTGCGCTCGGCGACGTCGGCGATCTTCTTGGCCAGACCGGCGATCGAGAGGTCACCGGCGTCCTTGACGACTGGGGTGATCAGGCCCTTCTCGGTGTCGACGGCGAAGGCGAGGTTCTCGACGTCGTAGTAGGTGATCTCACCGGCCTCGGTGTCGATCGTCGCGTTGAGCTTGGGGTGCTGCTTGAGCGCGTCGACCGTCGCCTTGGCGAAGAACGGCAGGTAGGACAGCTTCACACCCTCGCGGGCCAGGAAGTCGACCTTCGTCGCGTCGCGCAGGCGCGCGACGTTGGTGACGTCGACCTCGACGACCTGGGTCAGCTGGGCGCTGGTCTGCAGCGAGTCGACCATCCGCTCGGCGATGATCTTGCGCAGGCGGGTCATCTTCTCGGTGGTGCCGCGCAGCGGCGACGGCGTCACGCTCGGCGCGGACGCCTTTGCGCCCGACGACGCGGGAGCCGCAGCGCCGGAGTCGGCCGGGGCGGACTTCGTCTCCTGGGCCTTGGCTGCCTCGAGCACGTCCTGCTTGCGGATGCGCCCGCCGACACCGGTGCCGGAGACCGACGACAGGTCGACGTTGTGCTGGGAGGCCAGCTTGCGCACCAGCGGCGTCACGTAGCCACCGCCGTCGGACGACGGCTTCGGCGAGCCGGACGACTCCTCGCGCTTCTCGGGCGCCTTCTCCGGCGCCTTGGCGGGCTTCTCCTGGGCCGGCTCCTCGTGGACCTTCTGCGGCTCCGGGGTCTCCTCCTTGGCGGGCTCCGGCTCCGGCTCGGGCTCCGGCTCCGGCTCGGGCTCGGGCTCGGGCTCGGGCTCCGGCTCCGGCTCGGAGGGAGCCGCAGAGCCGTCACCGATCACGGCGAGCTCGGCACCGACCTCGACGGTCTCGTCCTCCTCGACCTTGATCTCCAGCAGGGTGCCGGCCACGGGGGAGGGGATCTCGGTGTCGACCTTGTCGGTCGAGACCTCGAGCAGCGGCTCGTCGACGGCGACGTCGTCGCCGACCGACTTCAGCCACCGGGTCACGGTGCCCTCGGTGACCGACTCGCCCAGGGCGGGCAGGGTGACCGACGTGCCGCCACCGCCACCGCCGCCGCTGGACGCGGCCGGCTTCTCGGCACCGTCGGACTTCTCGGACTTCTCGGACTCCGGGGTCTCGTCGCCGGGGGGCAGGTCGCCGGTCTCCTCGGCGATCTCCTCCTCCTGCTCGGCCTTCTTCTCCGACTCCTCCTCGTCCTTCGGTTCGGCCTCGGGCTCGGCGGAGCCGTCGGCGTCGGACGACGACTCGCCCTCGTCGCCGATGACGGCCAGGACGGCGCCCACCTCGACGGTGTCGTCCTCCTCGGCCTTGATCTCGATCAGGGTGCCGGCGACGGGCGAGGGGATCTCGGTGTCGACCTTGTCGGTGGACACCTCGAGCAGCGGCTCGTCGACCGCGACGGTGTCACCGACCTGCTTGAGCCAGCGCGTGACGGTGCCCTCGGTGACTGATTCTCCGAGCGCCGGGAGGGTGACTTCTTCTGCCATGGGTCTGGTGGTTCCTTCGTCTCGAGTCTGGCCGGGTGGAGGCTGCTGTGATTCTGTCAGGAGTGGGCGTGGAGCGCTTTGCCGGCGAGCGCGAGGTGAGCCTCGCCCATCGCCTCGTTCTGCGTCGGGTGGGCGTGCACGAGAGGTGCGACGTCCTCGGCGTGGGCCTCCCAGTTGTAGATCAGTTGGGCTTCGCCGATCAGCTCACCGACCCGGTCGCCGACCAGGTGCACCCCGACGACGGGACCGTCGGTGCGGCGGATCAGCTTGACGAACCCCTGCGTCTTGAGGATCTGGCTCTTGCCGTTGCCGCCGAGGTCGTAGGTGAGGGTCTCGATGCCGTCGGCCCCGAACTTCTCGGTGGCGGCGGCCTCGTCGAGGCCGACGGAGGCGATCTCGGGCCGTGAGTAGGTGACGCGAGGGATCCCGGTCTCGTCGATCGGCTGCGGGTCGAGCCCGGCGATGTCCTCGGCCACGAAGATGCCCTGGGCGAAGCCCCGGTGGGCGAGCTGGAGGCCGGGGACGATGTCGCCGACGGCGTAGACGCCCTCGACGCCGGTGCGGCACCGCTCGTCGGTGGTGACGAAGCCCCGGTCCATGCTGACCCCGAGCTCCTCGAACCCGAGGTCGGCGGTCATCGGTCCGCGACCCACGGCCACGAGCAGCAGCTCGGCCTCGAGCACGTCGCCGGACTCCAGGGTCACGCTCACGCCGTCGTCGCCGGTGGTGACCGACTTGAACGGGCTGGAGGTGCGGAAGGCGATCTTGCGCTTGCGGAACGCGCGCTCGAGCGCCTTGGAGGAGGCCTCGTCCTCGACGGCGACCAGCCGTGGCAGGGCCTCGACGATGGTCACCTCGGCGCCGAAGCTGCGCCAGACGGAGGCGAACTCGCAGCCGATCACGCCGCCGCCGAGCACGATCACCGAGGACGGCACGTGCTCGAGGCGCAGGGCGTGCTCGGAGGTGATGACCCGTTCGCCGTCGACGTCGAGGCCGGGGAGCGACTTGGCGTACGAACCGGTCGCCAGGACCAGGTGCGCGCCGGTGTAGGCGGTGTCGCCGACCGTCACCTCGCGCTGACCGGTGACGCGACCGGCGCCCTCGATCACGGTGATGCCGCGGCCCTTGATGAGGCCGGTCAGGCCCTTGTGGAGCCGGGAGACGACGCCGTCCTTGTAGCTGTTGACGCCGGGCATGTCGATGCCGTCGAGCGTGGCGCGCACGCCGAACTGCGCGGACTCACGGGCGCTGTCGGCGACCTCTGCGGCGTGCAGCAGGGCCTTGGTGGGGATGCAGCCGACATGGAGGCAGGTGCCGCCCAGCTTGCCTTTCTCGACCAGTCCGACGCTGAGCCCGAGCTGGGCCGCGCGCAGGGCGCAGGCATAGCCTCCCGAGCCCGCACCGAGGATGAGTACGTCGAAATCGGTGTCGGCCACAACTGTCCTTCCGTGAGTGGACGGCCCATCCTTGCACTATGCGCGCGACCGGTCACCGGGGGTTGTGACCACGCCGTGCACAGGTACGGGGCAGACTAGGGGCCATGGGTTTCCTCGACCGCTTCCGCCGCGGCTCACGCACCAAGATGAGCGGCCCTGCCCGCGACGGGCAGCGCACCGGGTCGACGCGCGTGCGTGCGTCCGACAAGGTCGACGAGAAGCACCTCCACGAGTTCGTCGAGGGCAAGCGTGGCGTCGAGGGCTTCGTGGAGCCGCGGACCGCGGTGAGCGAGGTGACCCTGCTGCTCGTCGCGTTCGACGGCGAGTGGACCCGTCGGCGCGTGCCGTCGATCAACTGGGCCCACGACTTCTGCAACAAGCACCGCGTGCCGTCGTACGACGCCGGCCTGGTCGGCATCCCGCAGCGCATGCGTGACTACAACTCGCGCGTGAAGCAGCAGCGCCGCCAGCAGGGCCTCTAGGAGGCCCCCACCGGCGGCGCGAGCCTGCTGGTGTCCGCTGATGTCTGCGGACGTCGCGACTACTTCTCGACCGCGAAGGCGCGGGCGAACTCGACGAGCGTCGCGACCGCGACGCCGGTGCCGCCGCTGCTGAGGTGACCCGTGGGGCCGCCGGAGTTGAACGACGGGCCGGCGATGTCGAGGTGCGCCCACGGCAGCCCGGCGGTGAACTCGCGCAGGAAGGCGGCCGCGAACAGCCCGCCGCCCCAGCGGATCCAGTCGTGCTGCGACAGGTCGGCGATCTTCGTGGTGTGCACGCGCTCGATCATCTGCTCGGGGATCGGCATCGGCCAGAAGTCCTCGCCGCCGGCCTTCGAGGCCGAGAGCACGTCGGCGACGACGTCCTCGCTGCCCATGACGCCGGAGATCTTGTCGCCGAGGGCGACGACCATCGCACCGGTGAGGGTGGCGACGTCGAGGATGGCGTCGGGCTTCTGCTCGGCGGCCATCACCAGGGCGTCGGCCAGGACCAGGCGGCCCTCGGCGTCGGTGTTCATGACCTCGACGGTGGTGCCGCCGTGGATGGTGATGACGTCGCCGGGACGCATCGCGGAGCCGCCGAGCATGTTCTCGGCGAGAGCGGCATACGTCGTCACCTTGAGCGGCAGACCGAGGTCGGCGATGGCGAAGGTCGCGTTGACCACCGCGGCGGCGCCGGCCATGTCGGACTTCATCTCGCCCATTCCTGCGGCGGGCTTGATGCTCAGCCCGCCAGAGTCGAAGGTGATGCCCTTGCCGACCAGCGCGAGGTGGCGGCTCGCGCCCTTGGGGGAGTAGGTCAGCGCGACCAGGCGCGGCGGGGCGTCGGAGGCGGCGCCGACACCCAGCAGACCGCCGCAGCCGAGCTCGGCGAGCTTGGTCTCGTCGAGCACCTCGATGGTCACCTTGCCGCCGCGGCCGCGGGCCTTGACGGTGGCGGCGATGTCGTCGGCAAAGCTCGGCGGGCGCAGGTCGTTGGGGGCGGTGTTGACGTGGTCGCGGGTGCGGACGACGGCCTCGGCGATGACCTGCGCCTCCTCGAAGGCAGTGACCGTCTCCTTCTTGCGCGCCTCGGGGCTCAGCACGATGACCTCACCGGTCGTCGTACCTGGCCCGGACGACTTGTAGGTCGTGAAGGTGTAGGCGCCGAGGACGAAGCCCTCCGTGGCCGCCCGCACGAGGCCGGGGGAGTCGGCGGGGAGTGCGACCGCGATCGACGAGGCGTTGGTGATGGCGCGCGCCGCGGCCCCCGCGCCACGTCGTACGGCCTGCTCGGTCGGCTCGTCGCCGAGCCCGACGAGCACCAGGAGCGGGGAGCTGATCGAGCCCGACGTCGGCACCTTCACGACCTCGCCGGCCTTGCCGGTGACGCCGAGCGCCGAGAGCAGCGGGGCCAGCTTGCGACCGTAGGCCTTCGCGACGTCCTCGCCCCCGGGGGCGAGGGTGGGGCCCGACGATCCGCTCACCACCCCGACCACGACGGCATCGGCACGGGACTTGGCGGGGCTGGCGTTGCGCAGAGAGTAGGTCGTCACCGAGGCAGGATAGGCCCGCGCGCGTTCTCACACCTCGGCGGAGGGGTGACCTGCTGCGGTAGGTTTCCGGCCATGTCTTCTGAGCATGCGCTGCTGCGCTCGCCGTTGCACGAGCGCCACGAGGCCCTGGGAGCGAAGTTCGCCGAGTTCGGCGGCTGGGAGATGCCGCTGGAGTACTCCGGCGAGCGTGGCGGAGTGGTCAAGGAGCACACCGCCGTGCGGTCGGCGGTCGGGCTGTTCGACGTCAGCCACCTGGGCAAGGCGACCGTCAGCGGCCCGGGAGCGGCGGCGTACGTCAACGCCACGCTGAGCAACGACCTCGGCAAGATCGGGCCCGGCCGCGCGCAGTACACGCTGTGCTGTGACGACGAGACCGGTGGCATCGTCGACGACCTGATCGCCTACTACCAGGACGACGAGCAGGTGCTGCTCGTCCCCAACGCGGCCAACACCGCCGAGGTCGTACGCCGTCTCGTCGCCGGCGCGCCCGAGGGCGTCACGGTCACCGACCAGCACCGTGACTACGCGGTGCTCGCGCTGCAGGGCACGTCGTCCGACGAGGTGCTGACGGCGGTGGGCCTGCCCGCCGGCCACGACTACATGAGCTTCGTCGAGAGCGGCTTCGACGCCGTCGAGGGGGTCGGGGTCGTGGTGTGCCGCACGGGTTACACCGGCGAGCGCGGCTACGAGCTGATCGTCGAGAACGACGCGGCGCCGGCCCTGTGGGACGCGCTGATGGCGGCGGGCGAGCCGTTCGGCATCGCTGCCTGCGGCCTCGGGGCCCGCGACACGCTGCGCACCGAGATGGGCTACCCACTCCACGGACAGGACATCTCGCTCGACGTGACCCCCAACGAGGCGCGCCTCGGGTGGGCGGTCGGCTGGAAGAAGGACGCCTTCTGGGGCCGCACGGCGCTGATGGCCGAGAAGGAGAAGGGCGCACGTCGCCGGCTGGTGGCGCTCAAGGCGACGGGTCGTGGGATCCCGCGGCCGCACATGGGCGTGAGCCTGACGCCCGACGTCCGCGTCGGCGAGGTCACCTCGGGCACGTTCTCACCGACCCTCAAGCAGGGCATCGCGCTGGCCCTGGTCTCCGCAGACGTCAACCCGGAGGCTCAGCTCGGGGTCGACATCCGCGGACGCGTCGAGCCCTTCGCCCAGGTGAAGCTGCCGTTCGTCGACACCTCGGTGCGCGAGTCATGACGACCCCGCCGAGCGTGCCCGACCAGCCGCCCACCTTCCGGCGTCCGACGGCCGCCGAACGTCCGTGGTCGTGGCGTCTCGAGAACGCGTCCGGTGAGGAGGTCGCGGTGACCGGGGACCTCGCCGAGCAGCGCTTCTCCAGCCAGGCCGACGCCGAGTCGTGGGTCGGTGAGACCTGGGCCGACCTCGCTGCCGAGGGAGTCGACGCGGTGGTGCTCTTCGAGCACGACCGCCGGGTCTACGGACCCATGTCGCTGCACCCCTGACCCCTTGGACGTGGTGGTGCGGGTCGGACCCGACGAGTGGTCGAGGCTGCGCGCCGTGCGGCTGGGAGCGCTGGCGGATGCGCCGGAGATGTTCGGCTCGACGCTGGCACGCGAGGAGGCCTTCGACGAGGCCGAGTGGCGCCGACGGGCAGCCCGCCCCGCGACGTTCGTGGTCGAGCGGGACGGTGTCGACGTCGGCCTGGCCGGCGTGTTCGAGCTGGACGTCGGCTGGTTCGTGATGAGCATGTGGATCGCGCCCGCCGCGCGCGGCACCGGGGTCGTGGAGATGCTCCTCGACGCCTGCGAGTCCGTGGCCTCCGACGCCGGCGCCGACCGGGTCATGCTCGGCGTGATGGAGGACAACCCGCGCGGACGCCGCGCCTACGAGCGCCACGGCTACACGCCGACCGGCGCCCGCGAGCACGTGCGAGACGGCCGCGACGAGCTCTTCCTCGTCAAGTACCTCACGCAGCGCTGACCTTCGTGGGGTGGCGCACCCTGGTCGTCGAGGAGCCGGGGTGCGAGCGGCGGGCTCTGGTCGTCGAGTAGCCGGGGTGCGAGCGCCAGCGAGCGACCGGCGTATCGAGACGCCGCGCGGACGTGCCTGTGACCCCGCCGTGGTCGGCGGGGTGTGGGGGCTTGGTGTTCAGGGGTCGGGTGGGTCGTCGAGGGGTGTGGTGACCGGCATGCGCCCGTGTCGCCGGCCTCGGGTGACGCGGAACCGCGCCCCTGACGGGCTGGTCCAGTCGTAGACCCCGGGTTGGGGTGAGTCATATCGCCAGGCGCTGAAGGTCTTGGCGCGGTGGTGCTTCCTGCAGAGCAAGGAGAGGTTCGAGGTCGTCGTTCTTCCACCGTTGGCAGGGTTCTTCTTGTCGTACGGCACCCGGTGGTCGAGGTCGCAGTACTCGGCTCGACGGGAGCAGCTG
>JBFJKO010000145.1:0-7673 GCA_041634935.1 Nocardioides sp. | reverse complement strand
GCGTCGGCAACACGCTGCGCCTGCTGGTCAGCGAGCTCGCCGGGCGATCGACGATCGTGCTCAAGGGTCGTGAGCTGGGGCTGGATCTCGAGTCAGATCGTGCCGCGGCGGACCGGATCCTCGACCGGGTCAAGGATCTCGAGCACATCGGCTACATGTTCGAGGCAGCCGACGCGTCGTTCGAGCTGCTGCTCGTCGAGGAGGTCGAGGGGCGGCGTCCGTCGTACTTCGACGTCGAGTCGTGGCGGGTCATCACCGAGACCCTCACCCACCGTGAGGAGTCGGAGGAGGCGGTCTCGGAGGCGACGGTCAAGCTCAAGGCCGCGGGTGTGCGCTACGTCGTCACGGGGGAGGGCAACGGCCCGGTCAACGCCCTCGACTCGGCCCTGCGCTCCGCGATCGGCCAGGCCTACCCGGCGGTCGCGAAGTTCGAGCTGATCGACTACAAGGTCCGGATCCTCGACCAGGGCCACGGAACCGACGCAGTCACCCGCGTCCTCATCGAGACCAGCGACGGTGTCTCGTCGTGGGTCACCGTCGGGGTGGGTCACAACGTCATCGAGGCGTCCTGGGGTGCCCTCGTCGACGGTCTGACCTACGGCCTGCGCCGCCACCACTCCGACTGACTCCGACTGACCAGAGCGACTCGGCGTCAGGTCAGTCGCGCAGGACACGGGCGAGGAGGTCGTCCCACCCGTGGTGGATGCGGTCGAGGGTGAGGCCCTCGTGCTCCACCTGCTGCTGCAGGACCGGGATCTCGAGCGGGGCCAACAAGCACGTGGCGAGATACGTCAGGTCACCGGTGACGCCGATCTCGCCGAGCAGGTGGCGCACGTGGACCGAGCTGAACGAGACCGCCGCGTAGGGGCGACTCGCGGCCTGCCCGGCAGCCCTGATGAGGCCGGCGTGCCGCAGGCCGGTCTCGATGCGTGAGTGACCGAAGGCGACCAGGCGATCCCGCGCCGGAGCGCCCGGCCCCAGCGGAGGCGGACCCGAGAGCACGGCGGCCTGCCAGGCGGCCTCGGTGTGGTCGAGCAGGGCGGCCATGAGTCCCTCCCGGCTCTCGAAGCGACGGAAGACCGTCCCCTTGCCGACTCCGGCGCGGCGGGCCACGGCCGCCATCGTGACCTCCTCGACCGAGCTCTGCTCGACGAGCTCGGCGGCCGCAGCGAGGAGCGAGGTGCGGTTGCGTGCGGCGTCGGCGCGCTCGGGGACGACGTCGTCCGCCAGGGGGAGCAACCGGCTCGGGTCCATGACCGTGACCCTACTGACCGGTCGAGCAAGCGCCGGGAATGAAAGCGGACCGGGGTCCGTTTAAACCCGCATGACCGATATCCAGAACACCAGTGCACGCGTAGCCGTCCTCCTCGGAAGCCTGCGCGCCGACTCCCTCAACCGTCGGATCGCCGAGGCCCTGCGCGACCAGGCCCCGGCCGGAGTCACCCTCGACCTGGTCGAGGGCCTCGACCAGCTGCCCTTCTACGAGGAGGTGCTCGACGCCACCGACACCCCGCAGGCGGCTCTCGCGCTGCGCGAGCAGGTGGCCGGTGCCGACGCCGTGCTCGCCGTCACGCCGGAGTACAACGGCACCATGCCGGCCGTGCTCAACAACGCCATCGACTGGCTCTCTCGGCCCTACGGCGCGGGTGCGATCACGGGCAAGCCCTTCGGCGTCATCGGCGCGACCCCGACCCCGTACGGCGGCAAGTGGGCGCACGCCGACGCGCAGCGCTCGGCCGGGATCGCCGGCGCCGCCGTGGTGGCCGAGGCCGTGGTGTCGCAGTCGGCCCTCGATGTCGACGTGCTGACCGACCCCGAGGTGCTCGCCCGCTTCACCGCGGTGATCCACGCGCTGCTCACCCACGAGTCGGCCGCTGCGTGATCGTCGCTGCTCCGCTCCCGCCGGACCGTCGGGAGCGGGGCTAGGCTCCACGCATGAGTGCGCTGCACGATCTCTCGGGGCTCGAGCAGGGTGCCCTCGTCGCGGCCGGCGAGATCAGCTCGGTCGAGCTGACCGAGCACTACCTGGACCGGGCCGAGCGGCTCGACGACGTGGGCGCGTTCGTGACGCTGAGCGCCGATCGCGCGCGTGAGCAGGCGCGCCGGGCCGATGCGTCGCGGCCCGACGACCCCGCCAGGTCGCCGCTGCACGGCGTGCCCACGGCCATCAAGGACCTCAACCTCACTGCCGGCGTCCGCACCACCTTCGGGTCGGCCGCGTACGCCGACTTCGTGCCCGACGTCTCCGACGCCGTCACCGAGGCGATCGAGTCGGCCGCCATGCCGAGCCTCGGCAAGACGAGCACACCCGAGTTCGGCTCGCCCTGCTACACCGAGCCGGAGGGCCAGATGCCCGCGGTGACCCCGTGGGACCGCACCCGGATGGCAGGCGGCTCCTCCGGCGGGGCGGCCGCAGCCGTGGCCGCGGGCCTCGTGCCGCTCGCCCAGGGATCAGACGGCGGCGGGTCCATCCGCATCCCGGCCTCGTGCTGCGGTCTCGTCGGGCTCAAGCCGTCGCGCGGACGCATCAGCGCCTACCCCACGTACGGCGACCCGGTCGGCCTCGCGACGTCCGGCAGCCTGGCGCGCACCGTGCGCGACGCCGCCGCGCTGCTCGACGTCCTCGCCGGGCGTCGTCCGGGGGATCCGTCCTGGGCCCCTCCGCCCGGCGCGACCTTCCTCTCGGCGTGCGACCGGCCGCCGGGCCGGCTCCGCGTCGCCCGGTTCCTCGCACCGCTCATCGCCGAGGCGACTCTCGACCCGGCGGTCGTGGAGGCCTACGAGGAGGCCTCGGGACTGCTGGAGTCGTTGGGGCACGACGTCGTCGACGTGTCGGCACCGCTCTCGCCGGACGCCGTGCCCGTCTTCGAGACCTGCTGGGCGGTACTGACCGCGCTGTCGACCGCGCCGCCCGAGCGCGAGCACCTGCTGCGTCCGCTCACCCGGTGGCTCTCGGCGCGCGGCCACGCGGTCAGCGGGCCGGAGTTCGGGCTCGCGATCGGGGCGATGCGTCGGTTCGCGGCCGAGGCGCTCGAGGCACTGGCGCCGTACGACGCCGTCCTGACGCCGACGCTCGCCGCGCCGCCGCTCCGGGTCGGCGACCTGCGCGACGACGACGACCCGGCCGCCGACTTCGCCCGGCAGAAGGCCTTCACCCCGTGGACCTCGGCGTGGAACGTGACCGGGATGCCGGCCGTGAGCCTGCCGCTGCACTGGACCTCCCACGGGCTGCCGGTCGGCGTGATGCTCGCCGCACGGCCGGCGGAGGAGGAGCTGCTGCTGAGTCTGGCGGCCCAGATCGAGCAGGCCGCGCCGTGGCACGACCGACGTCCACCCGGCTGGGGCTGAGCCGGACGCGGCCTCGGGTCAGGCCACGCCCCAGGCGTTGCGGAACTCCTCCGGCGAGAGGTGCTCGAGCTGCTCGCTCACCAGGCCGAGCAGGGTCGCCGCGGCCTCGCCACCCCCGACGGGGATCCGCAGCTCGACGACCCCGTCACTGCGACGTCGTACGACGACCTGCCCGACGCTGCTGAGCTCGAACTGGCCGCCGGCCGTCGCGCACCACAGGTCGAGGGCGCCCGCCACGAGACGCCCACCGCGTCGACGCGGCTTGGGCTCCAGGGCGTGGACGTAGACCTCGCCGGCGAAGGCAGGCTCCAGGGTGTCCAGCGTGTCGGTCATGCAGCCAGCCTAGGTCGCCCGGGCGAACCAGGAGGGTGCCTGCGCCACGAACTCGGCCGGCGAGAGCGCGCCGGCGCCGGCCGGGAGCACGGCCACCAGCGGTACGCCGGTCACGCGCGGCAGGTCGTCGCGGTTGCAGGTCTCGGCGAGGCCGGGGGAGTCGGGTGCTGTCGGCCAGGCCCCGATGACCAGGCCGGACGGCTCCACGCCCCGCGCCCGCAGCGCGCGGACGGTGAGCTCGGTGTGGTTGAGCGTGCCGAGCCCGGGGCTGCACACCACCACGACCTCGACCGGGTGCTCGGCCGCCAGCAGGACCGCCAGGTCGAGCAGGGTGCCGCCGTCGTGGTCGAGCCGGACGAGCAGCCCGCCCGCGCCCTCCACGATGACGACGTCGTAGTCCGGAGCGAGGCCGAGGACGGCGCGCGCGTGCTCGGCGACGGTGGGCAGCGGCAACCCGGCGCGGCGCGCCGCGGTGTCGGGGGCGAGCGGCTCGGGCAGCTCGACCAGGGTCCGGACGTCGCACCCGGTCAGGCGCTGCACCACGGCCGCATCGCCCGGGTCGCCCTCGGCGACGCCGGTCTGGGCAGGCTTGACGACGAGCACGCGACCCTCAGCGGTCGCAGCCAGCGCCGCGGTGGCGATCGTCTTGCCGACGTCGGTGGAGGTGCCGGTGACGACGACCAGGCGCGGCGTCCCGGGGTTCACCGGTGCTCCTTGGCGACCGCGACGAGCACCTCGAGCGCGTGTGCCCACTCGGCCTCGCTCAGTCCGGCGTTGACGGTGACCCGCAGCCGGGAGATCCCGTCGGGCACCGACGGCGGACGGAAGCAGCCGACCCGTACGCCCTGCTCGCGGGCGGCGAGCTGGGCGGCGACCGCGGCCTGGGGGGAGGGCATCTCGACCGACAGCACTGCGCCCACGCTCGGTGTCACCCCGAGCGCTGCGGCGAGGTCGGCGACGCGGGCCTGGACGACCTGGGGCAGCCCCGGCTCCGCGACGAGGACCTCCAGGGCGGCCAGTGCGCCGGCCGCGGCGGCCGGTGCCAGGGCAGTGTCGAAGATGAAGGGACGCGCCGCGTTGACGAGGTGCTCGATGATCGCCGGGTCGCCCAGC
Organism: Nocardioides sp.; assembly: GCA_041634935.1. Classification (GTDB taxonomy): domain Bacteria; phylum Actinomycetota; class Actinomycetes; order Propionibacteriales; family Nocardioidaceae; genus Nocardioides. The sequence continues at coordinate 2,879 of JBFJKO010000145.1, read as the reverse complement.
ACCGCCCCGCCCTGGCTGCCGAGCGCCTTGGACAGGGTGGCGGTGACGACGACGTGCGGCTGCCAGGACAGCCCGGCCGCGTGGACGAGCCCGGGCCCGTGCACGCCGAGCCCGTGGGCCTCGTCGACGACGAGCAGCGCCCCCGCCTCGGCGCAGGCCCGGGCCAGGTCGACCAGGGGAGCGGCGTCGCCGAGCACCGAGTAGACCGACTCGGCGAGCACCAGCGCCCGTCGCCCGTCGGCGTCCGCGAGCGCACGGCGTACGGCGTCGACGTCGTTGTGCGGGGTCACGACGACCTGCGCGCGAGCGAGGCGGACGGCGTCGATCAGCGAGGCGTGGATGTGGGCGTCGGAGACCACGAGCGTGCTCGGGTCGGCCAGCGCGGCCACGAGGCCGAGGTTGGCGTGGTAGCCGGTGGAGAAGACGAGGCAGGCGGGCTGGTCGAGGTAGCCCGCGAGCGCCCCCTCGAGCGAGGCGTGCAGGTCGAGCGTGCCCGTGACGAGCCGGGAGGCGCCCGCGCCGGCACCCCACGCGAGGGCGGCCTCGGCAGCGGCGCCGGTGACCCGCGGGTCGCGGGCGAGCCCGAGGTAGTCGTTGCCGGCCAGGTCGAGGTCGACGTCGTCGAGGGCACGCGGGCGCAGGGCCCGCTCGAGCCCGCGCTCGGCGCGCTCGCGGGCGCGCGACGCCAGCCACGCGCCCCACACGTCGTCCGTCGCCATCTCAGGCCACCTCGACCGCTGCGCCGATGGCGGCGCAGATCCGGTCGACGTCGTCGTCGTCGGTGACGTAGGGCGGCATCGCGTAGAGGAGGTCGCGGAACGGGCGCAGCCACACGCCGTGGGCTGCGGCGGCGTCGGTCGCCCGGACGACGTCGACGTCGTGGTCGAGCTGGACGACGCCCACCGCGCCGAGGGTGCGCACGTCGACGACGCCGTCCCGGTCGCGCAGCGGCGTCAGCCCGTGCGTCAGCCGGGCACCGACCCGCGCCACCTGCGCGGCCCAGTCGTTGGCCACCAGCAGGTCGAGGCTGGCCAGTGCGACCGTGCACGCCAGCGCGTTGCCCATGAAGGTGGGCCCGTGCATGAGCACGCCCGACTCCGAGCCGGAGATGCCGCGCGCGACCCGGTCGGTGCAGACGACGGCGGCGAGCGAGAGGTAGCCGCCGGTCAGGGCCTTGCCCAGGCAGACCAGGTCGGGGACGACGCCGCCCGCCTCGCCGGCGAAGAGGGTGCCGGTGCGTCCGAAGCCGGTGGCGATCTCGTCGAAGACCAGCAGGAGGTCGTGCTCGTCGGCGACCTCACGCATGACGCGCAGGCACTGCGGGTCGTAGACCCACATGCCACCGGCGCCCTGGAGCAGGGGTTCGATGATGATCGCCGCGGTCTCGTCGGCGACCTCGGCGGCGAGCGCGCGGAACGACTCCGTCCAGCTCTCGACGTCAGGCGACCCAGGGGCCGGAGGACGCGGGGCGAAGTGCTGCTTCATCAGGACGTCGGTGAACATCGAGTGCATGCCGCCCACCGGGTCGCACACGCTCATCGCACCGAAGGTGTCGCCGTGGTAGCCGCCTCTCACGGTCAGCATCTTGGTGCGACGAGGCCGCCCGGCGCCGCGCTGCCACTGCAGGGCCATCTTGAGCGCCACCTCGACCGACACCGAGCCGGAGTCGGCCAGGAAGACCCGCTCGAGCGGGGCCGCGGTGATCTCGACGAGGCGCTGCGCGAGCCGGACCGCGGGGGCGTTGGTCAACCCGCCGAACATCACGTGCGCGAAGTCGACCGAGGCGACCGCGGCGTCGAGCGAGGGCTGTCCGTAGCCGTGGACCGCGGCCCACCACGACGACATCGCGTCGACGAGCTCGGTGCCGTCGTCGAGCCGCAGCCGCACCCCCGAGGCCCCGGTGACCATGCGGACCGGGGTCGGACGGGTCATCGAGGTGTAGGGGTGCCAGACGTGCTCGCGGTCGTAGGCGAGGAGCGCCGCGGCTGACGGGGTCGGCAGGGTCACGAGGTGCTGCGGATCAGGCGTTGGGCACTGCGGCGGTGCCCGCACCGCGGCGACGCTTCGCGGGGTCGCGCGAGACGTCGGTTGGCTCGGGGAGCGTGGCGCCTTCGGAGCCGAGCACGACGAAGCCGTTGTCGCGGATCAGCTCGAGGTCGGCCTCGGCGGCCTGGCCCTCGGAGGTGAGGTAGTCGCCGAGGAAGATCGAGTTGGCGACGTGCAGGGCCATCGCCTGGAGCGAGCGGAGGTGCATCTCGCGGCCGCCGGCGATGCGGATCTCGCGGTCGGGGCACACGAAGCGCGCCATGGCGAGGATCTTCACGCAGCGCGCGGGCGTGAGTTCCCACGTGTTCTCGAACGGGGTGCCGTCGAAGGGCATCAGGAAGTTGACCGGGATGGAGTCCGACTCCATCTCGCGCAGCGCGAAGAGCGCCTCGACGAGCTGCTCGTCGGTCTCGCCGAGGCCGGCGATCAGGCCGCTGCACGGCGACAGGCCGGCGCTCTTGGCCTTGCCCACGGTGTCGACCCGGTCGGCGTAGGTGTGGGTCTGCACGATCTGGTCGTGGTGCGACTCGGCAGTGTTGATGTTGTGGTTGTAGGCGTCGACGCCGGCGTCGCGCAGCCGCTCGGCCTGGCCGTCCTTGAGCAGGCCCAGGCAGGCGCAGATCTCGACGTCGGGGTGCTCGGACTTGATCGAGCCCACCATGTCGGCCACGCGGTCGACGTCCTTGTTGGTCGGCCCGCGGCCGCTGGAGACCATGCACACGCGGGTCGCGCCGCCGCGCAGCCCGGCCGCGGCCTGCTCGAGCGCCTCGTCGGTGTTGAGCCACTTGTACTTGAGGATGTCGGCCGTCGAGCCGAGCGCCTGCGAGCAGTAG
>JBFJKO010000144.1:0-7726 GCA_041634935.1 Nocardioides sp. | reverse complement strand
TCTTCCGGCAGGTCGAGCGGCCGACGTACGATGACCAGGCGCGCGCGCAGATCCAGTCGTCGCAGGCCGCGGCTCCCGGCACGCCGCAGGAGCGGCTCTCGGCGCTCATCAACGGCGGCGACACCTGGAGCGTCGTCTAGAGGGTGAAGGTCACGGGACCTTGCAGTCCTCGTCGGGCTTCTTGACGCAGGTCACCCAGGCGGGGCTGTAGGTCGCGTCCTTGCGTGCACGCCAGGCCCACGAGCCGGTGGTCGGCGCGTAGACGCGCACCTTGTAACGACCCTTCTTGTTGACGGTCGCCTTGCGGAACTTCTTGAAGTTGCAGGTGCCCTTCTTCTTGTTGCAGCTCGTCGCCTTCTGCACCTGCACCGGGCCCTTCTTGGGCCGGATGACGCCGGTGAGGAAGAGCTTGCCCTTGCGCCTGACGATCTTGCCGGTGAGCTTCGTGACCTTGGTGCGTGCCGTCGTCGCCGAGGACTCGGGCGGCGAGGCCGACAGGCGGGTGGCCGACGCCGTCGCGGCGGAGTCGCCGGAGCGGGCACTCGCCACTCCGACAGCCCCCGAGCCGGCCGGGACGAGGCCGAGCAGGGCGAGGGCGAGCAGTCCGAGGAGCAGGATGCGGATGAAGCGCAAGGGAGTCTCCCTGTCAGCAGTGCGAGGGGGCGATGTGGTGGCTGTCTCCGGCGTCCGGCCCGAGAAGGCTCCCGCGGACGTGGGGCCATAGTATTCGGCGCGTGCCCGACCATCGCCGCGGCCTCCTGCTCGGGGTCGGTGCCTACGCCCTGTGGGGCGCGTTCCCGCTCTACTGGCCGCTGCTCGAGCCGGCCGGCGCGCTCGAGATCCTGGCCCACCGGATGGTGTGGTCGATGCTCGTCATGGGCGTGCTCGTGCTCGTCCTGCGGCGCGTGCCGCAGGTGCGCGCGATCGTGGCCGACCGACGGGTGCGCCTGCTGCTGCTCGTCGCGGCGGTGACGATCACGCTCAACTGGGCGACCTTCATCTACGGCGTCAACAGCGGCCGGGTCGTGGAGACCTCGCTCGGCTACTTCATCAACCCGCTCGTCACGGTGCTGCTCGGCGTCCTCGTGCTCGGCGAACGTCTACGCCGGCTGCAGTGGTGGGCCGTCGGCATCGGTGGCCTGGCGGTCGTCGTCCTGACCCTCGACTACGGCCGTCCGCCCTGGATCGCCCTGGTGCTCGCGCTCTCGTTCGGCACCTACGCCCTGGCCAAGAAGACCGCGTCGGTCGGTCCCGTCGAGAGCCTCGCGGTCGAGACGGCGCTGATCGCGCCCTTCGCGCTGGGCTTCCTGCTCTGGCTCTCGGCCGCCGGACGCTCGACCTTCACCAGCGAGGGGCTGGGGCACGCGCTGCTGCTGCCGACGACCGGCATCGTGACCGCCATCCCGTTGATCCTCTTCGGGGCCGCGGCGGTGCGGATCCCGATGGTGAGCCTCGGGCTGCTGCAGTACCTCGCCCCGCTGATCCAGTTCAGCCTCGGGCTCGTCGTCTTCGGCGAGACGATGACCCCCGGCCGCTGGGCCGGCTTCGCGCTGGTCTGGGTCGCGCTCGCGATCTTCACCGCCGAGGCCGTGCGGCACCGCCGCCGTCAGCTCGCCCTGACCCTCGCGGCTTCCCCCGCCGCCTAGGGTCCTGCGCCGAGTCGGCGCGTACATGCGCCCACTCGGCGGAGAACCTCAGGCGGAGCGCACCGCGACGAGGTCGGCAAACGCTTCAAGGGCCTCGCGCACGGGCCCCTCGGGCAACACCCGGAGCAGTGCCTTGGCCTCGGTGGCGCGGGCGACGACGTAGTCGCGTGCCTGGGTCAGCGCCGGGTGCGCGCGCAGGAGGGCGAGGGCCTCGGCGACCTCGGCGTCGTCGGTGATCGGACCGGCCAGGAGCTCGTGCAGGCGCGCGTCGGCCGGGTCGGTCGAGGCCTGGGCCATCAGCGTCGGCAGGGTCGGCACGCCTTCGCGCAGGTCGGTGCCGGGGGTCTTGCCCGACTCCTCGGTCTCGGAGGCGATGTCGAGGATGTCGTCGGAGAGCTGGAAGGCCGAGCCGACGATCTCGCCGTACGCCGTCAACGCCTCCTCGACCTCCGTGCCGGCGCCACCGAAGCGGGCGCCGTAGCGGGCCGAGGTCGCGATCAGCGAGCCGGTCTTGCCGGCCACCACGTCGAGGTAGTGCGCGAGCGGGTCCTCGTCCGGGCCGGGCTTGACCGTCTCGAGGATCTGTCCCTCGACGAGCCGGGTGAACGTCTCGGCCTGGATGCGGACGGCCTCCGCCCCGAGGCGCGCCGTCAGCTCGGAGGACTTCGCGAAGAGGAAGTCACCGGTGAGGATCGCGACGAGGTTGTCCCAGCGCGCGTTGGCCGAGTCGGCCCCGCGCCGCAGGTCGGCCTCGTCCATCACGTCGTCGTGGTAGAGCGAGCCGACGTGGGTGATCTCCACGACGCACGCCGCCGTGACGACGTCGTCGGACTCCGGGTGCGACCCTGCCTCGGCGGCCAGCAGCACCAGGAGCGGCCGGAAGCGCTTGCCCCCGGCGGACAGCAGGTGCTGCGCCGCCTTCGTGACGTACGGCGCCCGCGAGACCGCGTGGCCGAAGAGAGCCTCCTCGACCTCCGCCATCCGCTCCCCCAGCCGACGAGCCAGCCCGGCGTCGGTGATGGGGAGAGCCAGGTCGGCGGGGCCGGGCGCGGGTGAGGACGTGGTCACCTGATGAAGTCTCCCGCATGCACCACGAGGTCGAGCACGGGACCCGGCACGACGCCGAGGAACAGCGTCGCGGCCGCGCAGGCACCGATCGTCAGGCCGGTCAACGGCGAGGACGCGGTGACCTCACCGACCGCCTCGCCCGCCACCGGGTCGGTGAAGAACATCAGCCGGATGAAGCGGATGTAGAAGGAGATCGCGATGATGCTGGAGGCGATCGCCACGAGCACCACGGGCCAGGCGCCGGCCGACATCGCGACCGTGAAGACGGCCCACTTGCCCACGAAGCCGGCGGTCAGCGGGATGCCGGCCATCGAGAGCATGAAGAAGGCGAACAGCCCCGCGACGACCGGTGACCGCTTGCCCAGGCCGGTCCAGCGCGCGAACGACGGCGCCTCCCCGTTGGCGTCGCGCACGACGGTCACCAGGGCGAACGCGCCGAGCGAGGCGACGCCGTACGACGTGAGGTAGAACAGCACCGCCTGGAGCGAGGTGATCTGGCCGTCGGCCAGCTCGCCGCTCGACTGGAGCCCGAGCAGACCCGTCAGCAGGAACCCGGTGTGGGCGACGGCCGAGTAGGCGAGCATCCGCTTCACGTCGGTCTGGGCGATCGCGACGATCGCGCCCACGAGCATGGTCAGGATCGCGACGACCCAGAGCATCGGCTCCCAGTCCCAGCGGTCGGCGCCGAAGGCGACGTAGAAGAGCCGCAGCATCGCACCGAACGCCGCGACCTTGGTGGCAGCGGACATGAAGGCGGTGACCGCGGTCGGCGCGCCCTGGTAGACGTCGGGGGTCCAGGCCTGGAAGGGCACGGCGCCGACCTTGAAGAGCAGACCGACCGAGAGCAGCGCGATGCCGAGCACCAGCAGGATCTCGTTGTCGGCCCCGTTGACCACGGCTTCGTTGATGACGGCGAGGTCCATCGACCCGGCGTAGCCGTAGACCAGCGCGACGCCGTAGAGGAAGAAGCCCGAGGAGAACGCGCCGAGCAGGAAGTACTTCATCGCTGCTTCCTGGCTCAGCAGGCGACGACGACGCGCCAGGCCACAGAGCAGGTAGAGCGGCAGCGAGAGCACCTCGAGCGACACGAACATCATCAGCAGGTCGCCCGACGCCGGGAAGAGGAGCATCCCGCCGACGGCGAACATCAGCAGCGGGTAGATCTCGGTGTGGGCCAGGCCGCGGCTCGAGGCCTCGCGCTCGGCGTCGGTGCCCGGCATCGCGGCCGCCTGACCGGCGAACGCCGACACCCCGGCCTCGAGCCGACGCTCGGCGAAGAGTGCCACGCCGGCGAGCGCGAAGACGAGGATCAGGCCCCAGAGGTAGATGGTCGGGCCGTCGACGACGACCGAGCCCTCGGCCCCGACGAGGCCCTGGGCGGAGCCGTCGCCGACCGGGTCGAGGCCGACGCCCACGGCCACGGTGGCACCGAGGGCGGCCAGCACGCCGACGCCGGCGAGCCAGCTCTGGACGGCGTGGCGCAGGTCGCGCGGCAGGAACGCCTCGACGACGACGCCGAGGAGCGCGACGCCGAAGACGATCAGCAGCGGCGAGAGCTCGGCGTACTCGATGGTGGGATTGGTGAAGTCCATATCAGCGACCCGCTTCCTCGGCCAGGGACGACTCGGCGACCACGGTGGGTTCGTCGTCGGTGACTCCGACGTGCTGCATCAGGTCGGCGACGTAGGGGTTGCTCGCCTCGAGCAGCGGCTTGGGGAAGAACCCGAAGAGCACGAGCGCGACCATCAGCGGCGCGACCGCAGCGATCTCGCGCAGCGTGCCGTCGGGCGTGGCCTCGACGTCGGCGGGCGTCGGACCGGTCATGATCCGCTGGTACATCCACAGGACGTAGATCGCGGCCAGGACGATGCCGCTGACGGCGAACGCCCCCACCCACCAGGCGTAGTCGAAGGCGGCCAGCAGGACCAGGAACTCCGAGACGAAGGGGCTCAGGCCCGGCAGGCCGAGCGTGGCCAGACCGGCGACGAGCAGCAGGCCGGCGAGGACGGGCGTGGCCTTCTCGAGGCCGCCCATCTCGGAGATCAGCTGGGTGCCGCGTCGCCGGATGATGTAGCCGGCGATCAGGAACAGCGCCGCGGTGCCGAGGCCGTGGTTGACCATGTAGAGGATCGAGCCGGACCCGCCCTGGCTGCTGAACACGAAGATGCCCAGGGTGATGAAGCCGAAGTGGCTCAGCGAGGTCAGACCGATCAGGCGCAGGACGTCGTCCTGGCCGATGGCGACGAAGGCGCCGTAGATGATCGAGATGACCGCGAGGGTCACGACCACCGGGGTCGCCCACTGCGAGGCCTCGGGGAAGATCCCCAGGCAGAAGCGCAGCATGCCGAAGGTGCCGATCTTGTCGAGCACGCAGACGAGCAGCACGCTCGTGCCGGGCGTCGCGCGCTCGGTGGTGTCGGCCAGCCAGGTGTGCACCGGGAACAGCGGCGCCTTGATCGCGAAGGCGATGAAGAACCCGAGGAACAACCATCGCCCGGCGGTCTGGTCGATGTCGAGCGCCATCAGGTCGGAGAGCAGGTACGACGGCGTGCCCTCCTGCGAGGAGACGACGTAGAGCCCCACGACCGAGCCGAGCAGCACGAGGCCGCCACCGAGCTGGAACAGCAGGAACTTCTGGGCGGCCGCGCTGCGGACGCCCTGGTCGGCCCGACCGAAGCCGGCGACCAGGAAGTACGCCGGGATCAGCGTGGCCTCGAAGACGACGTAGAAGAGGAACACGTCGGTGGCGAGGAAGACCGCGAGCGAGAGCGCCTCGAGGGCCAGCACCCAGCCGTAGAAGGAGCGCGGGTTCTCGTCGCCGGCGTGCCAGTCGGCGACCAGGACGATCGGCACGAGCACCACGGTGAGCAGCACCAGCAGCAGGCCGAGCCCGTCGACGCCGAGGGCGTAGTGCACGCCCAGGGCGGAGATCCAGGAGACCTGCTCGGTCAGCTGCATGCCGCCGTCGACGTCGTACATGAAGGCGACGGTGAGGCCCAGGACGAGCGTTGCCGCCGTGGCCGCGAGCGCGAGCGTGCGGCTGTGGGCAGCGGGCAGCACCGCCACCAGGAGCGCCCCGACGAGGGGGACGAGGATCAGAGTCGTAAGCATCAGGAGGTCGCCTCCGGCGTCGCAGTCAGTCGTCCGTAGGACTTCGGGGCCCCCGCGGCGTTGTTCGTCGGGGGAACGAAGTGGAGGAGACGAAGAAGGTCGTGGGGTGCCATCAGAGCTGAACCACCAACATGGCCAGGGCGACGATCAGGACGCCGACGAGCACCGAGAGTGCATAGGAACGGACGTAGCCGGTCTGCAGCTTGCGCAGCTGGCCACCGATCGCGGCGATCGACCGGCCGGTGCCCATGAAGGTGCCGTCGGCACCGCCGCGGTCGAAGGTGAGCAGCCCGCTGACGAGCCGGCGGCCCGGCTGGACCACCAGGCCCTCGTTGATCGCGTCACCGTAGAGGTCGGCGCGCGCGGCCTTGACGGCGAACGACACGTCGCTCGGCGCCGTGTCGGGCACCGGCCGCTGCTGGAACAGCTTGACGGCCACGGCGACGCCCACGGCCACCACGAGGGTGACCATCAAGGTGATGACCAGGGCCGGGAGCGGCAGGTCGTGCTCGGGCTCGGGCCCGGTGACCGGCTCGAGCCAGTGGACGATCCAGCCGTTGACCAGCAGGAGTCCGCCGAGCACGGAGAGCGCGGCCAGCACGATGAGCGGCACCGTCATCAGCTTGGGCGACTCGTGCGGGTGCACGCCCCGGCGCCAGCGGTTGTCGGAGAAGAAGGTCATGATCATCAGCCGCGTCATGTAGAACGCCGTGACGCCGGCACCGATCAGGGCGGCGATGCCGATCAGCCAGTTCTCGGCGATCGCGGCCTCGATGATCTTGTCCTTCGACCAGAACCCGGAGAAGCCCGGGAAGCCGATGATGGCGAGGTAGCCCATCGCGAAGGTCAGGAAGGTGACCGGGAGGGCCTTGTTGAGCATGCCGTAGTGGCGCATGTCGACGTCGTCGTCCATCGCGTGCATCACCGAGCCGGCGCCGAGGAACATGTTGGCCTTGAAGAAGCCGTGGGTGAGCAGGTGGAAGATCGCGAACGCGTAGCCGGCCGGGCCGAGGCCCGCGCCGAGCATCATGTAGCCGATCTGGCTCATCGTGGAGCCGGCGAGGGCCTTCTTGATGTCGTCCTTGGCGCACCCGATCACCGCACCCCACAGGAGCGTGACGACCGCGACGACGACCACGCAGGTCTGCGCGACCGGGGCGTACTCGAAGACGAAGTTGGAGCGCACCACGAGGTAGACGCCCGCGGTGACCATGGTGGCGGCGTGGATCAGGGCCGAGACCGGGGTCGGGCCCTCCATCGCGTCGAGCAGCCACGACTGGAGCGGCACCTGGGCGGACTTGCCGCAGGCGCCGAGCAGGAGCAACAGCCCGAGGGAGTTCAGCGTGAAGTCCGAAGCGCCGCCGGCGGCCTGGCTGATGCCGGAGAAGCTCGTGGTGCCGAAGGTGACGAACATCAGCATGATCGCCAGCGACATCCCGATGTCACCGACCCGGTTGACCACGAACGCCTTCTTGGCCGCAGCCGCCGCGCTCGGCTTGTGCTGCCAGAAGCCGATCAGCAGGTACGACGCGAGGCCGACGCCCTCCCAGCCCAGGAACAGGCCGAGGTAGTTCTCGGCGAGCACCAGCATGAGCATGGCGGCGACGAAGAGGTTGAGGTAGGCGAAGAACCGGCGCCGGCGCGGGTCGTGCTCCATGTAGCCGATGGAGTAGACGTGGATCAGCGAGCCGACACCGGTGATCAGCATCAGGAAGAGCGCCGAGAGCGGGTCGTAGAGCAGGTCCATGCCGACGTCGAGGCTGCCGGCCTGGAACCACTGGTAGAGGTGCTGCAAAAAGAACATAGAAAAGTGAATTTCACGCTTGTCAAGCCAGGAGCAGTGGCCACGTCGTTTTGGGATAACGCCCCCGTTAAGATGCCGCCTACCGCCAAAACGGCCG
>JBFJKO010000143.1:0-7768 GCA_041634935.1 Nocardioides sp. | reverse complement strand
GCGTCTCGATACGCCGGTCGCTCGCTCCGCTCGCACCCCGGCTACTCGACGAGCAGCGCCCACACCTCGCACCCCGGCTACTCGACGACCAAAGCCCACCCCCCGCGCACACCCCCGGCTACTCGACGACCACGGGTACGCCCGGCCCTGGTCATCGAGTAGCCGGCCGACGCGACGAAGTCGCCAGGCCGGCGTATCGAGATGCCCCCGTGACCCTCACCGAGCGTCTCGATACGCCGGTCGCTCGCTCCGCTCGCACCCCGGCTACTCGACGACCACGGCGGGGACGGTCAGGTGGTGGGCGTGACGGCGAGGCGGTAGCCGCGCTTGACCACGGTCTGCACCGATCGGGTGCCGATCGCGGTGCGCAGGCGTGCGACGGCCATCTCGACCGCGTGCTCGGAGCCCGCGGTGCCCGAGGGGAGGGCCGCGAGCAGGTCGGCGCGTGACACCACGTGGCCGGGGTTGACGACCATCGCGTGCAGCACGGCCAGCGGGGCGCCCGAGAGCTTGACCTCGACGCCGTCGAGCAGGACGTCGTCGCCGTGCAGGAGCAGGGTGCGACCGGCTACCTCGAACGACGTGCCCGACGCTCGCGAGGGCAGCTCGACCTCGAGCTGCTTGATCATCGCCGCGAGGCGCGAGCGCTCGGGGAAGACCGTCGGCACTCCCCACAGCTCGAACGCCGCCGCGGTCACCGGTCCGACGCACGAGGCGAGCACGTCGGCCTGGAAGGCGCTGACGACGTCCTCGCGACGTCCGGTCGACGCCGCCGCCTCCATCAGCGCGGCCACGGCCGGCGCCGCGGTGAAGGTCACCGCGTGCACCTCGCGGTCGGCGATCTGGTCGATCAGGTGGAACATCGGCTCCGGGTCCTCCGCCGCCACGACCCGGTAGACCGCCACCGACGTCACGTCGGCGCCACGGCGCCGCAGGGCGTGCGCCACCATCGACAACGATTGACCGTGCTCCTGGACGACGATCCGCTGGCCGTCGAGGTCGCGCCCGCGCAGGTGCTCGAGGACGTCCTCGAACTCCTCCGACTCGGGTGACCACAGCTCGCGGAGCCCGTTGGCCCGCAGCGCGCCGACGCTCTTGGGCCCGCGCGCCAGGATCTCGGCCGCCCCCAGGTGCTCGAGCAGCCGCTCGCGCAGCCCCCATCGCTCGGCGGCGGCGAACCACGCCTTCAGCCCGATCCCGGTCGTCGCGAGGAACAGGTCGACGGGTCGGTCGAGCACGTCGTCGGTGGCGATCCGCAGGTCGGTGTCCTCGACGTGGTTGTCGGCCAGCGACAGCGCCGGCGCCCAGACCACGTCGGCCCCACGTCGTTCGAGCAGCCCGACCTGCTCCTCCACCTTGCGTGCCGCCGTGACACCGACCCGGAAGCCGGACAGAGGACGCTCAGTCGCACTCGGGTTCATGCAGCTCCTTGGCACCGACCCACACGTCGCCGTCGGCGCTCACGCGGGCCGCGTAGGTCGGGATCCGGGTGTCCGGGTCGTCGAGACACACGCCGGTGCGCAGGTCGTAGCCCTGCTTGTGCAACGGCGACGCCACGAACGGCACGTCGACCCCGTCGATCTGACGGGTCCCGATGATCCCACGACTCAGCACCGACGCGCGGCCGACGGGGTCGTAGTTGGACACCGCGAACACCTCGTCGTCGTACGTGCGCAGGACCGCCACGGCCTCGCCGTCGACCAGCGCCACCACCCCGCCCTCGACCTCGATGTCGGCGAGCCGGCAGACGCGGGTCCCGGTCTCCTCGCGCGTGCTGGTCACGGCGCACCGACCGGGATCGTGGCACCGAGCAACACCGGACCCGCGGAGTCCTCGGGCACCGCCTGCCCGCGTTCGTCGCGGAAGGAGATGTGCGGGTCGGGCACGTCGGGGGCGTTGACGAACGAGACGAACCGGGCCAGCTTGTCGGGGTCCTCGATCGTCGCCTTCCACTCGTCGAAGTAGCCACCCACGTGCGTCGCCATCGCCGCCTCGAGCTCCGCACCGAGGCCCAACGCGTCGTCGACCACGACCTCGCGCACCCGGTCGAGCCCGCCGTCCAGGCTGTCGACCCACGGTGCGGTGCGCTGGAGCCGGTCGGCTGTGCGGATGTAGTACATGAGGAAGCGGTCGAGGTAGCGCACCAGCGTCTCGGTGTCGAGGTCGCCGGCCAGGAGCCGCGCGTGCGCCGGCGTCGCACCGCCGTTGCCGCCGACGTAGAGGTTCCACCCCTTCTCGGTGGCGATCACGCCGAAGTCCTTGCTGCGTGCCTCGGCGCACTCGCGGGCGCAGCCGCTGACCCCGCCCTTGAGCTTGTGCGGCGAGCGCAGCCCCCGGTAGCGCAGCTCGAGGTCGATGGCGAGCTGCACGGAGTCCTGCACGCCGTAGCGGCACCACGTCGAGCCCACGCACGACTTCACCGTGCGCAGCGACTTGCCGTAGGCGTGGCCGGACTCGAAGCCGGCGTCGACCAGCCGCCGCCAGATCAGTGGCAGCTCCTCCACCCGGGCGCCGAACAGGTCGATGCGCTGGCCGCCGGTGATCTTCGTGTAGAGCCCGAAGTCGCGGGCGACCTCGCCGATCACGACCAGCTTCTCCGGGGTGATCTCACCGCCGGGGATGCGCGGGACGACGGAGTAGGTGCCGTTGCGCTGGATGTTGGCGAGGTAGGCGTCGTTGGTGTCCTGGAGCGTGCGGTTGGCGCCCTCCAGCACGTGCCCGTTGAGCTGCGTCGCGAGGATCGAGGCGACGACAGGCTTGCAGACGTCGCAGCCCCGACCGCGTCCGTGACCGGCCACGATCTGGTCGAACGAGGTGTACTGGTGGATCGCGACGACCTCGAAGAGCTCCTGCCGGGTGAGCGCGAAGTGCTCGCACAGCGACCGGTCGACGGAGCGGCCCTGGGCGGTGAAGTAGTCCTCCACGATCGACTTCACCAGCGGCTTGCACGACCCGCAGGTCGCGCCCGCTGCGGTGCAGGCGGTGACGCAGCCCGGGCTGTCGCACGTGCCCCCGTCGGCGACGGCCGCGGTGATCTGGCCCTTGGTGACGTCGTTGCAGGAGCACACCTGGGCCTCGTCGGGCAGCACCACTCCCCCGGTGCCGCCACCGCGCGAGGCGGGGAGGATGAGCTCCTCGGGATTGGCCGGCAGCGGGATGCCCGGGTTGGTGTCGGTAGCGACCATCGGGCGCAGCAGGCCGTACGCCGTCGCGTCGCCCACGAGGATGCCGCCGAGCAGGCGGGTGCCGTCGTCGCTCACGACGAGCTTCTTGTAGATGCCGGCCACGGCGTCGGAGAAGACCAGCTCGAGGGAGTCCGGCGTGGTCGCGAACGCGTCGCCGAACGACGCGACGTCGACCCCCATCAGCTTGAGCTTGGTCGACATGTCGGCGCCGGTGAACGCGCCGCTGCCGCCGAGCAGCGCGTCGACGGCCACCTCGGCCATCGTGTAACCGGGGGCGACCAGGCCGTACATCCTCCCGCCCGGCGCCGCGCACTCGCCGATCGCCCAGACCGTCGGGTGGTTGGTGGAGCGGCCCTGCTCGTCGACCAGGACGCCGCCCCGCTCGGCCAGGTCGAGCCCGGCCGCTCGCGCGAGGGCGTCGCGCGGTCGGATGCCGGCGGAGAAGACGACGACGTCGGCCGCGATCGGCTCGGCGTCCTCGAGCCCGAGCCCGGTGACGTGGTCGTCGCCGAGCACCGCGGTGGTAGTTGCCCCGGTGTGCACGCGCAGACCGAGGTCCTCGACGTGACGGCGCAGGGTGGCGCCGCCGGCGTCGTCGACCTGCACCGCCATCAGGCGCGGCGCCATCTCGACCACGTGGGTCTCGAGCCCGAGGTCGCTCAAGGCCTTGGCGGCCTCGAGCCCGAGCAGGCCGCCGCCGATCACGGCGCCCACCCGCGCACCCTCCGCGGCTTCCCGGATCGCCTCGAGGTCCTCGATCGTGCGGTAGACGAAGCACCCGGGCAGGTCGCGCCCCTCGATCGGCGGCACGAACGGTGCGGCACCGGTCGCGAGGACCAGCTGGTCGTAGGCGAGCGTCTCGCCGTCGGCCAGCGTGACGGTCTGCTCGACGGCGTCCATCGCGACCACCTCCGACTCCAGCCGCAGCTCGACCCGCGGGTCGTCGTACGCCCCCAGGGGCAGGAGGGAGAGCGCGTCGTCGCCCACCTCGAAGTACGACGTGAGCGCGACGCGGTCGTAGGCGGCGCGGGGCTCCTCGCCGAGGACCACGATGTCGTGGGTCTCGGTGAGCCCCCGCTCGATCGCGGCCTGGACGAAGCGGTGGCCGACCATGCCGTGGCCGACGACCACGAGGCGGTGACGGAGATGGGCCATCATCGGAGGTTCCCTTCGGTGCTCTTCACTGGTGTGTCGCTGGGGGTCTGGCTGGGGGTCTGCCTGGGGGACGGGGTGGAGCGCTGGGCGAGCAGCTGCCGCACGGTGCCGGCGCAGCCGCCGCACCCGGTGGTCGCGCGGGTGGTCTCGCGCACCGCCTCGAGCGAGGAGCAGGCGCGGATCCGCCCGGCACTGACACCGGCGCAGGCGCACACCTCGGCGTCGTCGCTCAGCACGACCGGCGTGACGGAGGCGTCGCCGAGCAGCAGCTCGCCGGGCTCGTGGAACGCGAGCGCGGTACGGCGGTCGAACAGCTGGGTGATCAGGCCGATGCGCGAGAGGTCGCCGACCATCGTGGCCGCGACGATCCGGTGGTCGCGCACGACGAGGCGGCGGTGCGTCCCGGCCATCGGGTTGGAGATCTCGACGACCTCGCCGCCCGCAGCCGCCTCACGCTCGGTCTCCCCGAGCACCGCGACGTCGAGGTCGGTGGCGCGCAGACGAGCCACGATGCGGCTGCCGTCGTAGCGCCGGTCGTCGGCGCCGGCGAGGCGCGCGGCGAGCAGCTCGGCCTGCTCCCACGCCGCCGGCACGAAGCCCGACGTACGACCGTCGTGCTCGGCGCAGTCGCCGATGGCGTGGACGGCGGGGTCGCTGGTGGTCAGGGTGTCGTCGACGACGACGCCGCGGCGCACGTCGAGCCCGGCGCGACGGGCGAGCGAGACCGAGGGCCGGACCCCGGCGGTGATGACCACGAGGTCGGTCTCGAGGGTGTGGCCGTTGTCGAGCTTCAGGCCGCAGCGCTCGTCGGACGCGTCCGGGTCTCCGCTGCGATCGATGAAGCTCACCGCACGGGCGCCGGTGTAGACGGGGGTGTCGAGGCGCTCGAGGTTGCGGGCGAGGATGCGGCCGGCCGGGGCGCCGACGTGGCTGCGCAACAGGTGCTCGCCGCCCTCGACGATCTCGGTCGTCACCCCGCGGATGCTCAGCGCCCGGGCGACCTGGAGCCCGAGCAGCCCTCCGCCGACCACGACGGCGCGCACGTCGGTGCCGGTGGCCTCGGCCCGGGCCAGGCGACCGGCCACGTCGGCCGAGAGGCGCAGGCAGTCGTCGAGGTGGCGGAAGGAGTGCAGACGCTCGTGGAGGCGGCCGTCGAGGCGCACCAGGCCACGGATCGGGGGCAGCGTCGGCAGCGAGCCGGTCGCAAGGACCAGGTGGTCGTAGGGCACCGTCGAGCCGTCGACCAGCAGGACCTCGCGCGCGTCGGCGTCGACCCGGTCTACCCGTGCCCCGAGGCGCAGGTCGACGCCCTGCTCGGCGTACCACTCGGGCGAGCGCAGCGTGATCGCGTCGATCGAGTGGGTGCCCTCGAGCACTGCCGACAGCAGGATCCGGTTGTACGGCGCGTGGCGCTCGCCGCCGAGGACGGTGACGTCGTGGACGCCGCGCGCGACCAGCGACTCGACGAACCGGTTGGCCGCCATCCCCGAGCCGACGACGACCACGCGGCCGCCACTACCCATGGAGTCGTTCACGAGGCACCCGCTCGCACGATCGAGGCCGCGCACACCTTGAACTCCGGCATCCGGCTCGTCGGGTCGAGCGCGTCGTTGGTCAGCCGGTTGGCCCCGACCCAGTGGAAGGGCACGAAGATCGTGTCGGGACGGATCGTCGTCACGACCCGAGCCGGTGCGGTCAGCGCGCCCCGGCGGGTGGCGACCTCGACCCGGTCGCCGTCGCGCACGCCGATCCGGCCGGCCAGCATCGGGTTGAGCTCGACGAAGACGCCCTCGTCGGTGAGGTCCTTGATGCGACGGGTCTGAGCGCCGGACTGGTACTGCGCCAGCACACGTCCGGTCGTGAGGTGCACGGGGTAGTCGTCGTCGGGCTGCTCGGCGGCGCCGACGTGGTCGACGACCAGGCACCGGGCCCGGCCGTCGGCGGTGGCGAACCCCGACTCGAAGAGCCGCGGCGTACCCGGGTGGTCGGCGTCGGGGCAGGGCCAGAAGACACCCTGCTCGGCGCGGATCCGGTCGTAGGTGATGCCGGCGTAGTCGGCGCGTCCCCCGGACGACGCCCGGGCCAGCTCGGCGAAGGCCTCCTCAGGGTCGACCGGGAAGGACGCCTCGCAGCCGAGCCGCTCGGCCAGGCCGGCGAGCACGTCGAGGTCGCTGCGCACGCCCTCGGGCGGGGCGACGGCCTGCTCGCGCAGGATCACCCGGCCCTCGAGGTTGGTCATCGTGCCGCTCTCCTCGGCCCACTGGGTCACCGGCAGCACGACGTCGGCGAGGGCGGCGGTCTCCGACATCACGATGTCGGCGACCACGAGGAGGTCGAGCGACTCCAGCCGTTCGGTGACCCGGGTGGCGTTGGGGGCCGAGACGACGATGTTGCTGCCGTGCACGAGCAGTCCGCGCGGGCCGCCGTCGGTGCCGAGCGCGTCGAGCAGCTCGTACGCCGACCGGCCGGGGCCGGGCAGGTCGTCGGGGTCGACGCCCCAGACCGCAGCCACGTGGGCACGCGCCGCGGGGTCGTCGATCATCCGGTAGCCGGGCAGCTGGTCGGACTTCTGTCCGTGCTCGCGCCCGCCCTGGCCGTTGCCCTGGCCGGTGAGGCAGCCGTAGCCGGCGAAGGGCTTGCCGACCATCCCGAGCGCGAGGGCGAGGTTGATCCACGCGAGCACCGTGGCCGTGCCCTGGCGGTGCTGCTCGGCCCCCCGGGCGGTCAGCACCATCACCTTCTCGGCGCCTGCGAGCAGCGCGGCCACCTCGCGCAGGTCGTCGGCGGCGACCCCGCTGACCCGCTCAACCCGCTCGGGCCACCAGCCGGTGACCGAGCGTCGTACGTCGTCGAAGCCGGTGGTGCGCTCGGCGAGGTACGCCTCGTCCAGCGCGCTCGCGGCGTCCAGGAGGTGCAGCAGGCCCAGCGCGACCGGGAGGTCGGTGCCGGGGACCGGCTGGAGGAGGTGGTCGGCGCGCTCACCGGTGGTGGTCAGGCGCGGGTCGATGACGACCAGACGGCCGCCGCGCTCACGCAACCGGTCGAGGTGGCGAGCGGCGGGCGGCATCGTCTCGGCGAGGTTGGAGCCCACCAGGACGACGACGTCGGCCTGCTCGACGTCGGCGAGCGGGAACGGCAGGCCACGGTCGACGCCGAAGGCCTGGTTGCCGGCCGAGGCCGCCGAGCTCATGCACCAGCGGCCGTTGTAGTCGATCTGGCTGGTCCGGAGTGCGACGCGGGCGAACTTGCCCAGCAGGTAGGCCTTCTCGTTGGTCAGCCCACCGCCTCCGAAGACGGCGACGCTGTCGTCCCCGGAGGCGGTGCGCAGCTCGGTGATCCGCTCGGCAACGACGTCGAGCGCCTCCTCCCACCCCACCGCGGTGAGCTCGCCGGTGGCCCGGTCGCGCACCAGCGGCGTGGTGAGCCGC
>JBFJKO010000142.1:0-7782 GCA_041634935.1 Nocardioides sp. | reverse complement strand
TTGCCGCCGATGGACAGCAGGTCGCCGTCGCCGGAGACGATCCAGACGTCGAGGTCGGGGTTGGCCAGCTTCACGCCGGTGGCGAAGGCGGGGGCCCGGCCGTGGATCGAGTGCATCCCGTAGGTGTCGAGGTAGTACGGGAACCGCGAGGAGCACCCGATGCCGGAGACGAAGACGATGTTCTCGCGGCGCAGCCCGAGGTCGGGCAGGAAGCCCTGGACGGCCTTGAGGACGGCGTAGTCACCGCACCCCGGGCACCAGCGCACCTCCTGGTCGGAGGTGAACTCCTTGCCGGTCTGGGCGGGGGCGTCGGGGTCGACGGTGGGCACGAGGTCGGTGCCGGAGCGCAGTCCGGGCACCCCGAGGTCGGTGCTGGTCACGAGACGGTCTCCTCAGAGCGGGCGGGGACGGGGGTCAGGTCGAGCTCGTCGAGGCCCTCGGCCTCGGCCACGAGCGCGCCGATCGCCTGGGCGAGCTCGGCGGCCTTGAGCGGCATGCCGTTGACCTGGTTGTAGCCGATGGCGTCGACGAGGTACTTCCCGCGCAGCAGCAGGGCGAGCTGGCCGAGGTTCATCTCCGGCACCAGCACCTTGTCGTAGCGCGTGAGGATCTCGCCGAGGTCCTTCGGGAACGGGTTGAGGTGGCGCAGGTGCACCTGCGCCACGGCGTGGCCGGCCTTGCGGACACGACGGCAGCCGGCGCCGATGGGGCCGTAGGTCGAGCCCCAGCCGATGACGAGCACCTTGGCCTTGCCCTCGCCGGGCGGGCCCGAGGGGTCCTCGACCTCCAGCGGCGGGAGCGAGTCGGCGATGGCGTCGATCTTGGCCTGACGCGTGCGGACCATCCGCTCGTGGTTGGCGGGGTCGTAGGAGATGTTGCCGTGGCCCTCGCCCTTCTCGAGGCCACCGATGCGGTGCTCGAGACCGGGGGTTCCGGGCACGGCCCAGGGGCGGGCGAGGGTCTTCTCGTCGCGCAGGTAGGGCCAGAAGTCCTTCTCCTCCACGCCGTCCTCGCCCACGGACTTCACGTGGTTGGCCTCGGTGGCGAAGTCGGGGTCGATGACCGGCAGGTCGGCCAGCTCGGGGATCCGCCACGGCTCGGAGCCGTTGGCGAGGTAGCCGTCGGAGAGCAGGATGACCGGCGTGCGGTAGGTGACGGCGATGCGCGCGGCCTCGACGGCGGCGTCGAAGCAGTCACCGGGCGACTGGGCGGCGACCACGGGGGCCGGGGCCTCACCGTTGCGCCCGAACATCACCTGGAGCAGGTCGGACTGCTCGGTCTTGGTGGGCAGGCCGGTGGAGGGGCCACCGCGCTGGACGTCGATGACCAGCAGGGGCAACTCGGTCATCACGGCGAGGCCGATGAACTCCGACTTCAGCGCGATGCCCGGACCCGAGGTCGTGGTCACTCCCAGCGAGCCGGCGAACGAGGCACCGATGGCCGCGCCGATGCCCGCGATCTCGTCCTCCGCCTGGAGCGTGGTGACGCCGAACGACTTGTGCTTGCTGAGCTCGTGGAGGATGTCGGAGGCCGGGGTGATCGGGTAGGAGCCCAGGAAGACCGGCAGTCCCGACTGCACGCCGGCGGCGACGAGGCCGTACGACAGCGCGAGGTTGCCGGTGATGTTGCGGTAGGTGCCGGGCGACATGGTCGCGGGCTTGATCTCGTACTGGACCGCGAACGTCTCGGTGGTCTCGCCGAAGTTCCACCCGGTCTTGAACGCCGGGATGTTGGCGTCGCGGATGTCGGGGACCTTGGAGAACCGCTTCATCAGGAAGGTCTCGGTCGACTCGGTCGGGCGCCCGTACATCCACGACAGGAGCCCGAGGGCGAACATGTTCTTGGCGCGTGCGGCGTCCTTGCGTGACAGGCCGAACTCCTTGACGGCCTCGACGGTCATGCCCGTGAGGTCGACGGCGTGGACGGCGAAGTCGGCCAGCGGGTGGCCGGGGGCGGCGTCGCCGAGGGAGTCGAGCGGGTTGGCGTCGTAGCCGGCCTTGGTGAGGTTGCGCGCGGTGAAGTCGTGGGTGTCGACGATGATCGTCGCGCCCTTCGGCAGGTCGGGCAGGTTGGCCTTGAGGGCGGCGGGGTTCATCGCCACCAGGACGTCGGGGGCGTCGCCGGCGGTGAGGATGTCGTGGTCGGCGAAGTGCACCTGGAACGACGAGACCCCCGGGAGCGTGCCCTGAGGGGCTCGGATCTCGGCGGGGAAGTTGGGCAGCGTCACGAGGTCGTTGCCGAAGACGGCCGACTCCTGGGTGAAGCGGTCGCCGGTGAGCTGCATCCCGTCGCCGGAGTCGCCGGCGAAACGGATGATGACCCGATCGAGCTGCTTGACCTGCTTGGACACGTGTCCCACCTTCATCAGTGCTGGAGCTGCCGCGGCGGAGAGGTCGCGGCTCGTACCGAAACTAGAACATGTTCTAGGAGTGCGTCCACACCTGCTCTGTCGGTGGACCCACGATAGACGGCCTCGCCGAACACGCGCCGCCGTCCTGATGGGCGGAAGGCGTCGGTCGGGTGACTCGCATCACGGCCTCGTGGCGCCGTGCCGCGTGGGACCGCGGATCGACGGCGTCGCGACACGCCATGTCATGCGTCTTGGGTATGTCTAGTGATTTAGGTGGGTTACTGTTCTCCGAGTCGGGCCGCTACGGCCCGTTCCCTCCTGCATCCCTGACCTGAAGGAACCTCCGATGAACGCAGCTCGACACCAGGCGGCCCTCGCCGCCCTCGCCCTCCTCGCCGGCGCCGGCCTCGCCGGCTGCTCCGAGGCCCGCGCCGGCGGCAACGCCGACGACGGGCTCGCCGACGTGACGATCGGGTACTTCCCGAACATCACGCACGCCACCGCGATCGTCGCCGAGCAGGAGGGCTACTTCGCCGACCGACTCGGTGAGGTCGGGGCGGCCCCGAGCTACGCGCAGTTCAACTCGGGCACCGACGCCTACCAGGCGGTCCAGGACGGCTCGCTGGACATGAGCTTCATCGGCCCCGGCCCCGCGCTCGCGGCGTTCGTCCAGGGGCCCGACTCGGTACGGGTCATCTCGGGTGCCGCTTCCGGTGGTGCGGCCCTGGTGGTGCGCGACGACGTCGAGACGCTCGAGGACCTCCGTGGCGAGCGGGTGGCAACCCCCAGTCTCGGCAACACCCAGGACGTGGCAGCCCGCGCGTACTTCGCCGACCAGGGGTACGCGACCGACCTCGAGGGCGGCGGTGACATCAGCATCGTCCCGACCGACAACCCGGTGACGGTCAACGAGTTCCGCGACGGCACCATCGCCGGCGCCTGGCTGCCCGAGCCCTGGGCCAGCATCCTCGTCGCCGAGGGCGGCACCGTGCTGGTCGACGAGGCCGAGGTCTGGCCCCAGACCGGTGGTCAGTTCGTGACGACCCACCTGCTGGTCAACGCCGAGTTCCTCGCCGAGCACGCTGACTACGTCACAGCCGTGCTCGAGGCCACCGTGCGCGCCAACGACTACATCGCGCAGGAGTCCGACGCGGCACGCGACGAGGTGGGGGCCCGGGTCGTCGAGCTGACCGACGCGCCGCTGGATCCCGCCGTCCTCGCCGAGGCGTGGTCACACCTGACGTTCACCAACGACCCGATCGCCGCGAGCCTCGGCGAGGACGCCACCGACGCCGCCGGCGTCGACCTGCTCGAGGGCCTCGAGGACGCGCCCCCGGTCACCGAGCTCTACGACCTGACGCTGCTCAACGAGGTGCTGAAGGCGGCCGGTGAGGAGGAGGTGACGGTGCCGTGACCGCCGATCTCAACCTCGCGCCGAGCCGCGTCGTCCGCGAAGGTGGCGTGAGCCCCGCGGTGACCCTGACCGGTGTCTCGAAGGTCTTCGGCAAGGGCGCCGAGACCCACGTGGCTCTCCACGAGGTCGACCTGCAGGTCGATCGCGGCGAGTTCGTCTGCCTCCTGGGGGCCAGCGGGTGCGGGAAGTCGACCCTGCTCAACCTCGTCGCAGGCCTCGACCGTCCGACCAGCGGCAGCATCGACACGGCGGGTCTCAAGATCGCCTTCATGTTCCAGGAGTCCACGCTCTTCCCGTGGC
This sequence comes from Nocardioides sp., assembly GCA_041634935.1. GTDB lineage: Bacteria > Actinomycetota > Actinomycetes > Propionibacteriales > Nocardioidaceae > Nocardioides. The sequence goes on along the minus strand of JBFJKO010000142.1, from coordinate 3,718 downwards.
TCACGCTCGCGCAGAACGTCGACCTGGCGCTCCGCCTCGACGGGGTACCGCGTGCGGCTCGTCCCGAGCAGGTCGAGGTGCTGCTGGAGAAGGTGCACCTCGCGGGACGAGGGCACCGCCGCCCGCACGAGCTGTCGGGCGGCATGCGCCAGCGCGGAGCGTTGGCGCGGATGCTGGCCCAGGGTGCGGACGTCGTGCTGATGGACGAGCCGTTCGCGGCGCTCGACGCGATGACGCGAGACGCGATGCACGACGAGATCGAAGGGCTGTGGTCCGAGCTCGGGCTCACCATCCTCTTCGTCACCCACAACGTGCGCGAGGCCGTCCGGCTCTCGGGCCGCACCGTGCTCATGGAGTCCGGGCCCGGGCGCGTGAAGGAGATCTACTCGATGGACGACCTCGAACGACCCCGCCACCTCGAGGACCCGCGGGTCACCGAGCGCGCCGGCCGACTGACCCACCTGCTGAAGGCGGAGGTGGCTCGCCATGTCCGCTGACGTCGTTCTCCCGGCTGCCTTACGCCGCACCGCCGCGGCTGCCGCTCCGCACGCCGGCGCGCGCCGGGTCCTCGAGGCCGTGTGGCCCAAGCTCCTCGCGGTGCTGATCGTCGTGGCGATCTGGCAGGCGATCTACCTGTCCGGCTGGAAGCCGGACTACCGCTTCGCCTCCCCGCTCGAGACCGTCGAGCGACTGTGGTTCGTGATGAGCGGCAACGGACCGTTCAACTTCTGGATGGGGGTCCAGAACACGGTGATGCGGGGGATCCAGGGCTTCGCGCTGTCGTTGGTGATCGGAACCGTCCTGGGCATCGCCGTCTCGCAGTGGCGCGTGCTGCGCAACGCGATCGGCGCGATGATCACCGGTCTGCAGACCATGCCGTCGATCGTCTGGTTCCCCTTCGCGATCCTGCTCTTCGGACTCGACAGCTCAGCGATCTACTTCGTGGTGCTGATGGGAGCGATCCCCTCGATCGCCAACGGCATCATCAACGGCATCGACGACGTGCCGCCCGCATATCTGCGCGCCGGGCACATGCTCGGCGCGAGGGGCTGGCGGCGCTACCGCTACGTCGTGCTGCCGGCAGCGCTGCCGGCCTACGTCGCGGGGCTCAGCCAGGGCTGGGCCTTTGCGTGGCGAGGCCTGCTCGCCGGGGAGATCATCGTGTCCATCCCCGAGGTCCCGGCGCTCGGGACCCAGCTCAACCAGGCGGCCGTCAACGGGCAGTCCGCCAACCTGCTGGCGCTGATGATCGTCGTGCTCGTGCTCGGCATGATCGCGTCCTTCGTCTTCTCCAGCATCGGGCAGCGGGTGCGGGCCACGCGTGGGCTGACGGGGTTCTCGGCCGCCGCCGGCTGAGGCCGCACCGCCGCCCGGTGCCGGGGAGGTCCGGGTCAGGGAGCCGTGTAGGCCCAGACGTAACGGACCAGGACCTCCCCGGTCGTCGGGGTGTTGATGCCGAGGTAGAAGCCGTTGCTGTCGGCGCCGTCGGGATTGGCGTTGGCGCCGGGGAAGACGAAGCTCTGGTTGCCCGCGTTGGTGGTGCTCCCGGAGATGTAGACGCACAGGGTGCCCGGGGAGGCGGTGGGGTTGGTCGCGGAGCCGGGGCACCGACCTGGGTTGGACTCGCCGGGTGCGGCGATCGACGTCGTCCCGTAGAAGATCGAGCGCGGGTTGTTGTAGCTCAGCGGCACCGTGGTCTTGAACGGCAGCGGCGAGTAGCTGCGGGCGTACCTGGTGTCGGACGGCGCCTCGCCGGCCAGGATCCCGCCGCCGACGACCGTCTTGCCCGAGGGCAGGATCCCGTCGGCGAGCTTGTCGACGTCCGCAAGGCGCAGGTCGTGGAGGCCGAGGGACTTGTTCTTGATGTCCTTGCCGGTGACCGAGTTGTTCTTGATCTGCTTGCCGGTGATCTGCTTGCCGGCGACCGCGCCGCCGCTGGCCGCGAGGAGCAGCCCGAGGACGACGGCGATCAGGAGTGGGGCCGAGGCGCTGCGGCGCCGGGGGCTCGTGGTGTGTGCTTCACGGTGGTCCATGGGGGACTCCTGTGTCGTCTGACCGAGACCGACGCGAGTTCGTCGGGAGCCTCCTTCGAGGCTAGGACGCCGCGGAGCGGGTGGCTACGACGCCGAGGCAAAGTTTGTCGACGTCAGGACTCGGCGCGTCGCTTGAGCGCCGCGGCGTGCCTCGCGAACCCGTCGGCCACGCGCGCGGGGCCGGCCAGGGGCACCAGCGGGCCGGAGAACTCCTCCACCGTGTCGTAGGTCGTGGGCCCGCCGGTGTGCTGGGCGAGGCGCTGGTGCCGGGTGCCGCGCACCAGCCCGAGGCGCGCCGGCCACCCCTCGTAGACGTAGGACATCAGCGCCGTCGTCACGCCGTCCTGCGTGCGCGGCGCCTCCAGGGCGGTGATCCGCTCGGGCGAGCGGGTGGTGCGCCCGTTCGCCCAGCGCACGTGCAGGACGATCGGGTTGCCCACGGCGGCCGGCTGGGCGGTCTCGACGCGCTCCACGAACGGGTTCCACTCGCCGTACGCGGGGGTGTCGAGCATGATCTGCCACACGTCGGCCAGCGGGGCGTCGATCTCGATCGACGCCCGCGGCTCGATCACCGGCACGTCACCGGTAGTTGGTGAACTGCACCGCGAAGTCGAGGTCCTGGCCCTTGACCAGGGCCTGCACCGCCTGGAGGTCGTCGCGCTTCTTCGACGAGACCCGCAGCTCGTCGCCCTGGATCTGGGCCTTGACACCCTTGGGGCCCTCGTCGCGGATGAGCTTGGAGATCTTCTTGGCGTCCTCCGACGAGATGCCCTCCTTGAGCGCGATGCCAATCTTGCTCTGCTGGCCGGACGGACGGGGCTCGGAGGCGTCGAGGATCTTCAGGCTCTGCTGGCGCTTGATGAGCTTGTCCTTGAAGAGGTCGAGCACGGCGGTGGCGCGGTCGTCGGCCGAGGCGCTGATCTCGATCGCCTCGTCGCCCTGCCACTCGATCGTGGCGCCGGTGCCCTTGAAGTCGAAGCGGGTCGCGATCTCCCGTGCGGTCTGACCCAGCGCGTTGTCGACCTCCTGGCGGTCGATCTTGCTCACGATGTCGAAGGACGAGTCAGCCATGGGTGTGCTCCTGTTGCTTGCTAGCGATTCTGGGATCGGGCGGTGCCTGCGCTATTGTTTCGCCTCGTCGCCGCACGGCCAAGCCGGCCACCATGTGCGACGACAAACCCGGCAGGTTGCCCGAGCGGCCAAAGGGAGCTGACTGTAAATCAGCCGGCACAGCCTACGCTGGTTCGAATCCAGCACCTGCCACTGAAGCCGCGTGACCGCGATCCGGTCCGCGGCTTCGAACTTTTTCGAGGATCGCCGGACGGGCGCCGGATCGACCCTCGACCGGGCCTGCGGTCCAGACCACTGCGGCGCCGCCTGGTTCCGGAGCAATCCGGGGGCGGGGCGGCGACGGATTGATCGCGCGTGGGTCCACGGGGGACCGGCGATCCTCTTGAAAGGCCTCTCCATGTTCTCTCGAACGAAGCGTCCTGGCGCGCCCATGGTGATCTCGGTCGCCGCGCTCGTCGTCGCCCTCGGTGGCACGTCGTACGCCGCCGCGAAGATCCAGACCAAGGACCACGCCAACGGCGCGGTGACCTCCGCCAAGATCGCCGACGGCACCATCACGGCCAAGGACCTGGCCAAGAACGTCCGTGGACTCGACGGCGCGGATGGCGCGGACG
>JBFJKO010000141.1:0-7820 GCA_041634935.1 Nocardioides sp. | reverse complement strand
GTCGCGGATGACCATCTACCGCACCTGGTCCGACATGCCCCAGCTGCTCGGCGACCTGATGACGCGCGAGTGGACCGGGCTGGTCGAGGCCGCGGTCGCCGAGGCCGACCCGGCCCAGCCGCGCGTCGAGCGGCTCGTCGCCACGGTCGTCGCGACCGTGCGGGCCCTGCGCGCCAACGAGCTGTTCGTGCGCGTCGTCGAGCTCGACCCCGAGCTGATCCTCCCCTACCTGCTGGCCCGCCGCGGCCGCTCCCAGGACCTGATCCTCGGGCTCGTCGAGAGCGAGATCCGCCACGGCCAGGACGCCGGCGAGGTGCGCGACGGCCACCCGACCGCGATCGCGCGCGGACTCCTGCTCGCCGCCCACGGCTTCGTGCTCTCGGCCCACACCATGCTCGGCGACGGGGTCGACGACGCCGCGCTGGAGTCCGAGCTGACCCTGCTGCTCGAGCGGGGGCTGACGCGATGAGCACCTCCTCCACCCCACGGATCACCCCACGGATCACCCCCGGGCTGTCAGGCGCCCCGACCGAGGTCGACCTGGTCGTCATCGGTCTCGGCGTCACCGGCGCCGGGGTGGCCCTCGACGCGGCCACCCGCGGGCTGTCGGTGCTCGCCGTCGACGCCCACGACCTCGCCTTCGGCACGTCGCGGTGGTCGTCCAAGCTCGTCCACGGGGGCCTGCGCTACCTCGCCAACGGCCAGGTCGGCGTCGCCCACGAGAGCGCCGTCGAGCGCGGCATCCTGATGGAGGTCACCGCGCCCCACCTCACCCGCGCGATGCCGTACGTCGTGCCGTTCACCTCGGTCACCGGGCGCGTGCAGCGCGCCCTCACCCGGGCCGGCATGCGCGCCGGCGACCTGCTGCGCCGTGGCGCCCGCACGTCGGCCGACACCCTGCCCCCGCCGCGGCGCCTCTCGGCGACCGAGGTCCGCGCGATGGTGCCGCCGCTCCGCACGGCCGGCCTCAGCGGAGGCACCCTCGCCTGGGACGGCCAGCTCGAGGACGACGCCCGCCTGGTCACCACGATCGCGCGCACCGCAGCCGCCCACGGCGCCGCGGTGCACACCCACAGCCGGGTGCTGAGCGCCACCGGCACGCGCGTCGACCTCCGCGACGAGCTCACCGGTGAGACCCGCACCGTCACGGCCCGGGCCGTCATCAGCGCCACCGGCGTGTGGGCCGACCAGCTCGTCGAAGAGGTCCGGCTTCGACCCAGCCGCGGCACCCACCTCGTGCTGCGCGCCGACACCCTGCCCGGCCTCACCACCGCCGTCTTCGCTCCCGTGCCCGGGGCCACCAACCGCTTCGTGATGGTGCTGCCGCAGCCCGACGGCACCCTCTACGTGGGGCTGACCGACGAGCCCGTCGAGGGCGAGATGCCCGACGTGCCGACCCCCACCGAGAGCGAGATCGGCTTCCTGCTCGACGTCGTCTCGGCCTGCTTCGACCGACCGCTGCACCGCGACGACGTGATCGGCGCCTACGCCGGGCTGCGTCCGCTGCTGGACGCCGGCGGCGCAGACGGGGCCGACGGTGCTGAAGGGGCCCAGGGCGCGACGTCCGACCTCTCCCGCCGGCACGCGGTGCTCACCAGTCGCTCCGGGGTGGTGACGTTGGTCGGCGGCAAGCTCACGACCTACCGCCGGATGGCCGAGGACGCCGTCGACGTCGTGGTCGAGCAGCACCACCTGCCGGCCGGCCCGTGCCGCACGCGCAACCTCCCCCTCCTCGGCGCCGCCCCCCGCGCGGAGCTCGCGGCGCTCGAGCTGCCGCTCCGGCTCGTCCGCCGGTTCGGCACCGACGCGGCCCTCGTGCTCGACGTCGCCCGCGCGGTCAGCGGCCTCGCCGACGCCGAGCTGCTGGCGCCCGTGGCCGAGGGCGTGCCGGTCACCCTGGCCGAGCTGATCTTCGGGGTCACCCACGAGGGCGCCGCCGACGTCGACGACCTGCTCGACCGTCGTACGCGCGTCGGGCTCGTGGCCGCCGACCGGCTCGCAGCGCTCCCGGCGGCCGAGCGCGCGCTGACGCTCGCCCGCGCATCGGCCGACGACCGGGGCTGAGCCAGGGGCTGAGCCGACCGGTCAGCCGATCTGGGTGCCGAGCAGGGTGCCGATGGCGTAGGTGACCAGCATCGCGAACAGCCCGCCGCCCATGTTGCGCAGCACCGCGCGACCCGGCGGCGCCGCGCCGAGCCGGGCGCTGACGAAGCCGGTGAGCGCGAGCGCGAGCGTCACCACCACGACCGTCACCGCCACGCGCGCCTCGGCTGCGACGAGCAGGATCGTCATCAGGGGGAGGAACGCGCCCATCGTGAACGCCAGCATCGAGACCCACGCGGCCGCCCAGGGACTCGTGAGCTCGTCGGGGTCGATGCCGAGCTCGGCCTCGGCGTGCGCCCCCAGCGCGTCGTGGGCGGTGAGCTGCTCGGCGACCTCCAGGGCGAGGGCGGGCTCGAGCCCCTTGCCGGCGTAGATGGCGGCGAGCTCGGCGAGCTCCTCCTCCGGCTCCTCGCGCAGCTCGCGGCGCTCCTTCTCGAGCAGCGCCTTCTCGGAGTCGCGCTGGGTCGAGACCGACACGTACTCCCCCGCCGCCATGCTGATCGCCCCGGCGACCAGTCCGGCCACGCCGGCGATGACGAGGGCGTCGCGGTCGGCGGTCGCCCCGGCCACGCCGACCACGATGCCCGCCGTCGACACGATGCCGTCGTTGGCCCCGAGCACGCCGGCGCGCAACCAGTTGAGCCGGCCCGCGAAGCCCCGGTCGTGCGGCTCGTCGGCGTGCGGCCCGATGTCGGCGGGGTCCGTGACGTCGTTGACCATGGCTCGATGATCCGGGTCGCGCGACACCCGTGCAAGCAAGGTGAGGCTGGGCTCGGACGGTCCGCCCGACGCGGCTCAGCCGGCGATCCGCGTCTCGTCGGGGTCGCACCGCGCGTCGTCACGAAACTGCCCGAGCCCGCACGCGCCGTCCACGAGCTCGCGCTCGCCCAGCGGCTCCACGAGGTCGACGGTGGCGTCGTACGACGTGGTCTCCTCGCCGCGGCAGGCCAGCGTGCGCACGCGCTCGGTCACCGTGACGACGACCTGGTCGGCGCCCTCCTCGACCGAGACGTCGACCTGGTCGCGACACTCGCGACCGTCGTAGGTGAGCTGGATCTGCCCGTCGACCAGGCGCGCCGGCTTGTCCCAGGGAGTCGGCTCGGCGAGCCCGAAGAAGAGGTAGCGCACGCCGGCGAAGACGCCGAGACCGAGCACGGCGGCCAGCACCGCCACCCAGACGCCGAGCCTGAGCGACCTCGGGCGGGAGTCGGCGGCCATGGCCCTACCGTGCCACACCCCAGGGACGTCGCGCGGGCTGATCCGCCCTACGGCTGGTCGATCCGGCCGGGCGAGGCCTCGCCGGGCTCCACCAGCGAGGGCGGCCCGACCACGAGGGCCTCCTCGGCAGCCGGGGCGGAGGCCCGCGCCTCCTCGAGGACGTCGGCCGGCACGTGCCGGGCGAGGAAGCGCTCGGCCATCCGGACCGAGGGGTGCACCCCGATGGTGGCCACCACGACGATGCCCGCGATGACGAGCCACCCGCCGGCGCCCCAGCTCAGCGCGAGGAAGGTGTAGAGCGCCGGCGCCCACACGCGGCCGAGCGTGCCGCTGAGCTCGGAGGCGCCCTGGTAGGCGCCGCGCTGGCGCGGGTCCATCAGGTCGGCCTCGAAGGACCAGCCGGCAGCCGAGAGGTAGAGCTCGGCGCCCGTGACGGTGACGTGGCCCAGCCAGACCAGGACGATGGTCACCCAGCCGACCGTGTCGTGGGTGACGAGCGTGATGAGGCAGGAGACGACGAAGAAGCCCGAGGAGAGCCGGACGGCGCGCAGCGCGCTGGTGGTGTCCTTGACACCGCGGGCGGCCGCCATCGGCAGGAAGATGCACATCACCGTGTTGGTGCCGAACAGGAAGGCGAGCAGCACGCGGGGCGCGTCGGTCTCCTGCACGAGCCACAGCGGGATCACGATGTGCAGGAGCACTTGGTTGGTCCAGAACACGCCGCCGAAGAACTCGGTCAGCAGCCACCCGGGGTTGCGCAGCGGACCGGGCCCCGGGATCTTCACGCGGCGGTCCTCGGCCGTGCGGTCGTCGTGCGGAGCGCGGGGCAGGCGCCGGATGGCCAGCGCGTTCACCGCGAACACCGTGGCGGTGAACCAGGGCATGGCGTGCAGCAGGTCGTTGGACTCGAAGGCGAGGGCGATCCCGCCGAGCAACGTGCCCAGGGTGAACCCGACGTTGAGGGCGGAGTACATGTAGGCGCGCGAGGCCACCCGTTCGGCGGGCGGAAGCACGTCGATCGTGTAGGCGCCGTGGGCAGCGCCGCCGAGCGCCCCGATGATCTCCATGCCCACGGCCATCAGCACGTAGCCGGTGAAGTCGTCGATGAACGGCCAGAGCGAGAACATCGCGGCCTGCCCGGCGGCGCTCACGGCCCACATGCGCTTGGGGCCGAACCGGTCGACCAGCTTGCCCATCGGGAGCGCGGCGAGGAAGGCCGCGCCGCCCGCGATGGTGAGCCCGAGACCGACCTGAGCGGCGGTCAGGCCGACGATCTGGGTGAAGAAGACCGCCGACCCGGTCATGAAGGCGCCGTCGCCGAGGGCGAAGAGCAGTGACTGCTGGGCCAGGCGGCCGGCCAGCGGGGACGGCGGCGTGGCCTGGCGACGAAGGGCGGCGATCACCGGAGGATCCTGCTCCCTCGCACGCGTGAAGTCACATCGTTAAGCGTCAATGCCTGAGCCCCCGTCCCTCACGAGGGACGGGGGCTCAGCGCGACGCGTCAGAGGCCGAGCTCGCGGCCGATGAGCTCCTTCATGATCTCGTTCGAGCCGGCCCAGATCTTCGAGACGCGGGCGTCGCGCCAGGCGCGGGCCACGCGGTACTCGTTCATGAAGCCGTAGCCACCGTGCAGCTGCACGCAGTGGTCGAGGACGTCGTTCTGCACCTGCGAGGTCCACCACTTCGCCTTCGCCGCGTCGACGGGGGTCAGCTCGCCCTTGTCGTGGGCGACGACGCACGTGTCGACGTAGGCCTCGGCGACCTCGATGGCGGTGAACTGCTCGGCCAGCAGGAACTTGTTGTGCTGGAACTGACCGATCGACTGGCCGAAGGCCTTGCGGTCCTTGGTGTACTGCAGCGTCTCGACGAGGATCTGCTTGGCGTGCGCGACGTTGGAGATCGCACAGCCCAGCCGCTCCTGCGGCAGCTTCTGCATCATCGCGATGAAGCCGCCGCCGAGCTCGCCGAGCACGTGGTCGTCGCCGAGGCGGACGTTCTCGAAGAACAGCTCGGCGGTGTCGGACTCGTCCTGGCCGACCTTGTCGAGCTTGCGGCCGCGGCTGAAGCCGGGGGCGTCGGACGGGATCGCGAACAGGGTGATGCCGCGCGCGCCCTTCTCGGGGTCGGTGCGCACCGCGGTGATGACCAGGTCGGCGGAGTAGCCGTTGGTGATGAAGGTCTTCGAGCCGTTGATGACCCACTGGTCGCCGTCACGCACCGCGGTGGTCTTGAGCGCGGCCAGGTCGGAGCCGCCGGACGGCTCGGTCATGCCGATGGCCAGCAGGATCTCGCCGGCCGCGACGCCGGGCAGCCAGCGCTGCTTCTGCTCCTCGGTGCCGAGCTCGACGAGGTACGGCGCGGTGATGTCGGCGTGGATGCCCCAGCAGGAGCCCAGCGCGGCGTTGACCTTGTTGAGCTCCTCGGCCGCCACCGCGTTGAAGCGGTAGTCGTCAGCGCCGGCGCCGCCGTACTCCTCGGGGATCTCGAGGCCCAGGAAGCCCTGCTTGCCGGCCTCGAGCCAGAAGTCCCGCGGCAGTGCCTTGTCGGCGGCGTGCTGCTCGACGTGCGGGACGACCGATCGGTCGAGGAACTCCTTCACGGATGAACGGAATGCCTCGTGGTCCTCGTCGTAGATCTCGCGCTTCATGGCGCCGATCCTACCGCCGACCTACTGGCCGGTAGCTCACCCGTCGGTGATGGCGCTCCTCGCCGTCCCCGGCAGCGGCGGAGAGGTCGGCGCGAGCGTCGGGGTGGGCGTCGGGGACGGCGTCCGGGTGGGGGTGGGCGACGGCGTCCGGCTGGGCGTCGGGGCGGGCGTCGGAGCAGGAGTCGGCGCCGGCGTGGGGGCGGACGACGGGGCAGGTGCCGGGGTGGGCGTGGGCGCCGGAGCGGGTGTGGGAGCAGGCGTCGGCGTGGGTGAGGCGGTCGAGGCGGTCGGCGCCTCGAACGCGAGGATCGACGCCGCCCTCGGGAAGTCGACCGTGACCGTCGCGTCGAACTCGCTGAACGTCGTGACCGTGCGCCCGGTGCCCCTCCCCCGGCTGCTGCCGCCCTTGCCGCGCTGCTCGATCTCGACCTGCAGCACCAGGTGCGGCTCGGCGATCCGCACCCAGGTCGTGACCGTGCGCGACCTGCCGTCGGTGACCAGTCGTCCGGCCGGGACCCCGGCCACGTCACCGAGGCCGGCCTTGACGACGTCGTCGTCGCCGACGAGCGCGCTCACCGGACCGAGGAAGTCGTCGAGCGCGCAGAGCGAGGCGAGCCCGGGCGTGGTGGTCCACTCGTCGGCGTACTGCTCGGCCAGCTGCTCGCCCGCATCGTCGATGTCGGGGTAGTTGCCCCCGAAGCCGTCCCAGAAGTCGGCGTCGCCGCGGAAGGCGCCCAGGCCTCCCTGCACCACCAGCTCGGCCGGGGCGGTCCAGCCGGGCAGCTGGAGGGTGCCGGTGCAGTCGCCCGCAGCGGCGTCGCCGATGCCCGCCCCGGTGGCGATCCGCAGGTCCTTGCTCACGACCCGGATCGAGCCGTCCACGTCGGGGTCGGGGTCGGGGTCGGCGTCGGGCTCGGCGTCGGACAACGCATCAGGAACCGGGCTCTCGGCGTCCTGGCGCAGCCGCACCGACCCGATCTCGGCCATGGCGAGCAGGGCGGCGTCGACGACCTCCTCGGCCGTCGCGTCCTCGAACCACGACCGGTCGAGGACGGGCGTCGCGCCGCTGGCTTCCTGACGTCCGTCGATCTGGTCGGGCAGGCAGGCGGTGGTCGCGACCAGGAGGGTCGCGACGACGCCGATCCGGCCGAGCCGGCCGGCCCGGCCGAGCACGCGAGCAGGACGCGACGTCGCGGACTGGTGGGGGCTCACCCGCCGAAGCCTCGCAGGTCGACCACGGTGCGCGACGCCGGCACCCGCACCTCGAACGGCGTGTCGAAGTCGGAGAACCGCAGCGACCCGTCGCGACCGGTGTCGACGCGCAGCAGGTGGTGGGGGTCGTCGAGGGCCACCGACACGACGGCGCCGGGGCCACCGGGGAGCCCCGGGGTGTCCGCGCCGGTGGCGACGCGGACGACCTCACGACCCGAGGCGGTCATCGTGCCGACCACCTCGGCCGTACGACGCCCCGCGGCGCCCGGCGGGCCGGCCGGGCCGTCGAGCAGCTCGTCGAGGTCGCAGACCGGACCGAACGACGAGGCGCCGTCGGGCGGCACGAGCACCCAGCGGTCGCCCACGGCGCGCGAGATCGAGCGGCCCCGGGCCGGGTCGGTGGAGGCCACCCAGAACTGCTCGTCGGCGCGGAACCAGGTCGACCCACCGATGCGTCGCAGCCGGGCCGCGCCGTCGCCGAGGGAGATGGTGCCGACGCAGTCGCCCCGGACGCTGACGGCCAGGTCGACGCCGAGCAGGTCGTCGCCGGAGCGCACGTCTCCGGAGACCCGCACCGTGTCGAGCGCCCCCATCTCGGCGGCGGACGCGGCGAGGAGCCACTCCGGGTCCTCGTCGAGGC
>JBFJKO010000140.1:0-7846 GCA_041634935.1 Nocardioides sp. | reverse complement strand
TCAGTGGGCCGATCAGGCGCACCAGGTCGACGACGCCCTCGGCGCTGCGGGCCTGCCGCTTGGGCGCGAGCCGCTGGAGCTCGTCCTCCACCTCGGCGAGCACGTCGGGGTCGAGCAGCTCGCGCAGCTCGGCGCGGCCGAGCAGCTCGGCGAGCAGCCCCTGGTCGAGAGAGAGTGCTGCCGCACGGCGCTCGGCGATGGGGGAGTCGCCCTCGTAGACGAACTGCGCGACGTAGCCGAAGAGCAGGCTCCGGGCGTAGGGCGACGGCGAGGTGGTGGCGATGTCGGTGACCTGCACCTCGCGCCGCTCGATCGAGCGCATCAGGGCGGTGAGGGCCGGCAGGTCGTAGACGTCCTGGAGGCACTCGCGCACGGCCTCCAGCACGATCGGGAAGGACGGGTACTTCGAGGCGACCTCGAGCAGGGCGGCGGCCCGCTGGCGCTGCTGCCACAGGGGCGAGCGGCGGCCGGGGTCGCGCCGCGGCAGCAGGAGGGCCCGGGCGGCGCACTCGCGGAAGCGCGCGGCGAAGAGCGCGGACCCGCCGACCTCCGTGGTGACGATCTGGTCGAGCTCGTCGGCGTCGAAGACGATCAGGTCGCCGCTGGGCGGCTCAGCGTCGGTGTCGGGGATGCGGATCACGATGCCGTCGTCGGAGGCGAGCGCCTGACCGTCGACCCCGTAGCGCTCCCGCAGGCGGGCGTTGATCGCCAGGGCCCAGGGGGCGTGGACGGGGGTGCCGTAGGGGGAGTGGACGACGAGACGCCAGTCACCGAGCTCGTCGCGGAACCGCTCGACCAGCAGCGTCGTGTCGCTGGGCAGCACCTGCGTCGCCTCGAGCTGCTCGTGCAGGTAGCTGACGAGGTTGCCGGCCGCCCACTCGTCGAGGCCGTCGTCGCGGGCCCGGGTCTCGGCCTTGGCGCGGGGGAGCGCGCCGAGCTCGCGGGTGTAGGCGCCGATCGCAGCGCCCAGCTCGGCCGGTCGACCCAGGCTGTCGCCCTTCCAGAACGGCAGGCGTCCGGGGACGCCGGGGGCCGGGGTGACCAGCACGCGGTCGTGGGTGATGTCCTCGATGCGCCAGCTCGTGGCGCCCAGGGCGAAGATGTCGCCGACCCGGGACTCGTAGACCATCTCCTCGTCGAGCTCGCCGACGCGCTTGCCCGGGCCCTTCTCGCTGCCGCCCACGAGGAAGACCCCGAAGAGCCCGCGGTCAGGGATGGTGCCGCCGCTGGTCACGGCGAGGCGTTGGGCGCCGGGGCGGCCGGTGAGGGTGCCGGTGACCCGGTCCCAGACGATGCGTGGTCGCAGCTCGGCGAACTCGTCGCTCGGGTAGCGCCCGGCGAGGAGGTCGAGGGTGGCGTCGAAGGCGCTGCGCGGCAGCTGGGCGAAGGGCGCGCTGCGTCGTACGAGGGCGTAGAGCTCGTCGACGTCGACGGCCTCGAGCGCCGTCGCGGCGACCACTTGTTGGGCGAGGACGTCGAGCGGGTTGGCGGGGATCCGCATCGCCTCGATGCCGCCGGTGCGCATGCGCTGGACGGCGACCGCGGTCTGGGCCAGGTCGCCGCGGTGCTTGGGGTAGAGCACGCCGCGCGAGATCTCGCCGACCTGGTGGCCGGCGCGACCCACGCGCTGCAGCGCGCTCGCGACGCTGGGCGGCGACTCGATCTGCACGACCAGGTCGACGGCGCCCATGTCGATGCCGAGCTCGAGGCTGCTGGTCGCGACGACCGCCGGGAGCCGACCGCGCTTGAGGTCGTCCTCGATGAGGGCACGCTGCTCCTTGCTGACCGAGCCGTGGTGGGCCTTCGCGATGACGGTTTCGGTGCCTTCCGGGCTCCCGGTGTCGCGGGTCGACCCCGACTGCGCCATCACCTGGGCGGGCGGGCCGCCGACGAGCTCGGGGGTCAGGGTGCGGCCCTCCCGGGCGGCGGCGCGCGTGGTGGCGATCTCGTTGAGCCGGGCGGTCAGCCGCTCGGCCAGCCGACGGGAGTTGGCGAAGACGATGGTCGAGGTGTGCGCCTCGATGAGGTCGACCACGCTCTCCTCGACGTGCGGCCAGATGCTGGCGCCACCCTCTTGGGCGGCGTCCCGGTCGTCGGAGCCGCCGCCGTCGTCGGCGCTGTCCAGGCCGGGCTCGCGGAACTGCCCGGGCGAGGTCATGTCCTCCACCGGGACGACGACGCGGAGGTCCCACCGCTTCTCGGCGGGGGGCGCCACGATCTCGACCGGGGCGGAGCCGCCGAGGAAGCCGGCGACCTCCTCGAGCGGTCGCACGGTTGCGGACAGGCCGATGCGCTGGACCGGTCGCTCGAGCAGGGCATCGAGCCGCTCGAGGCTGAGGGCGAGGTGGGCGCCGCGCTTGCTGCCGGCGACGGCGTGCACCTCGTCGACGATCACGGTCTCCACCCCGCGCAGCGACTCGCGCGCCTGGCTGGTGAGCATCAGGAACAGCGACTCGGGGGTGGTGATCAGGATGTCGGGCGGCGACGTCGACAGCTTGCGTCGGTCGGCGGGGGACGTGTCGCCGGACCGCACCCCGACCCGCACGTCGGGCAGGGTGGCGCCGAGCCGGTCGGCGGTGTGCTTGATGCCGGTGAGGGGCGCGCGCAGGTTGCGCTCGACGTCGACCCCGAGAGCCTTGAGCGGGCTGATGTAGAGCACGCGGGTGCGGCGGGTCTTGTCCTTCGGAGGCTCCGAGGAGAGGAGCTTGTCGATGGAGGCGAGGAACGCGCTGAGGGTCTTGCCGGAGCCCGTCGGGGCCACGACCAAGGCATGCTTGCCCTGACCGATGGCCGCCCACGCCCCGGCCTGTGCGGGCGTGGGAGCAGCGAACGCGGCCGCGAACCACGTGCGGGTGGGCTCGCTGAAGTCGGCGAGCGGATCGACGGTCGTGGCCACGGGCTCAGTCTGCCCGCTGCCACCGACACCCGCCCTCACCCAGGCGGACGGTGGTCGACGTGCGAGCAGCGCCGGCGACGGCCGACCCACGGTGGTCGAGCACCGGCGCGGGGACGGCTGGTGTTCGTTGGGCGCGTGGGGTGGACGCGGTTTCGAGGCTCGTTTCGCTCGCACCGCAACCAGCGTCGGCGCCCGCTCGCACCTCAGCCAGGGTCGGCGTGGTGGGAGCGCAGCATCGGGGGCGAGATGACCGTTGCGCCACCACGGCGGTAGAGCAGCGCCCGTCGTCCGCCCGCGGCCGACGGGGTGCCGTGGCTGTCGGTGGGGACGACGAAGTCCTCGGTGCCGAGGACCTTGCGCCGGAAGTTGCCGAGGTCGGGGGCCGTGCCCCAGACGGCGGCGTACACGCGCCGCAGCTCGGGCAGCGTGAAGGGCTCGGCGACGAACTCCAGGGCCAGCGTCGTGTACTCGAGCTTGGCCCGGATCCGCTCGACTGCGTCGCGCAGGATCTCGGTGTGGTCGAAGGCCAGGCTCGGAGCGTCCGGAGCCGCGTCGCAGTCGGGACCCAGCAGGTCGTCGACCGCCCACCAGCGCGCGCCCCGGGCGTCGGAGCCGGCCGAGGGCTCGGGCAGGTCGGGGGCGAAGGCGACGTGTGCGACCGAGACCACCCGCATCCGCGGGTCACGGTCGGGTGCGGAGTAGGTGCGCAGCTGCTCGAGGTGCCCGCCCTGGGCGCCGAAGCGCTCGACCCCGGTCTCCTCGGAGAGCTCGCGCCACGCGGCGGCCTCGGCGTCCTCGTCGGCCTCCACGAACCCTCCGGGCAGCGCCCACGACCCGGCGTACGGCTCCGCCCCGCGCTCAACGAGCAGCACGGAGAACTGGCCCTCGCGGATCGTGAAGACGGCCAGGTCGACGGTGACCGCGAAGGCCGGGTGCCCGCCCGCGCCGGGGGCGCTCATCGGACCACCGCGCCGGCGGCGTCCATCTCCTCGAGCGCCGCTCGGCTGGTCTCCTCGGCGACGCCCGCGTGCAGGCCGGGGAGCAGGGTGACGCTCAGTCCGGCCGCACACGCGTCGAGCACCGTCGCGCGCACGCAGTAGTCGGTCGCGATCCCGACCACGTCGACGTGGGTGACGCCGGCCTCCTCGAGCACCGAGGCCACGGTGGCGCCGTCCTCGGTGCTGCCCTCGAAGGCGCTGTAGGCCGGCTCGCCCAGTCCCTTGCGCACGTGGTGGGTCACGCGGCTCAGGTCGAGGCCCGGCGCGTAGTCGGAGCCCGGTCCGGTCGAGACGCAGTGCACCGGCCAGGTGGTGGAGAAGTCGGGCTCCTCGCCGGGCGCGTGGAAGTGACCTCCGTTGGTGCCGTGGGCGTCGTGCCAGTCGCGCGAGGCGATGACGGCGGCGTAGGAGTCGCCGTGCTCCTCGAGGTGGCGCGAGATGGCGGACGCCACGTCGAGGCCGCCGGAGACGGCGAGCGAGCCGCCCTCGACGAAGTCGTTCTGCACGTCGACGACCAGCAGGGCGGTGCGGGCGGCGGGCGCGGAAGTCGTGGGGTCGGTCATCGTGCTCCTCCTCGGGTGGCGGGACGGCTGGGAACGGCGGTGACGGTGAGGTGCGGCGAGCCTGCTGCGACCGAGCGGGCGGCGGCGGGGAGGGTGGCGAGCGCTGCCGTGCAGTGGGCGCGCACGTCGTCGAGGTCGGGGGCGTGCACGACCTCCCCGGCGCGGATGACGGGCACCTGCACCGGGGTCGCGCCCGGGTCTCCGGGCACGTCGGGCGGCGAGACGCCGTCGTCGACGGTGTACCACTCGTCGACCAGGACGCCGTCCTCGTGGCGACGCCAGGCGTGCTTGCGCCCGCCGACCGAGGCCTTGTCGTGCGACGCCTTGGCGACCGGCCGGAGCGTGGACCCGGGCGCGTCGCCGACGGCGACGAGCTTGTAGACCATGCTCGCCGTCGGGTGCCCGGAGCCGGTGGCGACGCGGGTGCCGACGCCGAACCCGTCGATGGGGGCGTCGCCGAGCGCGGTCAGCACGAACTCGTCGAGGTCGCTGGTGACGATGATGCGGGTCTCGGTGGCGCCGAGCTCGTCGAGCAGCGCGCGTGCCTTCCCGGACTCCTCGGCGAGGTCGCCGGAGTCGATGCGGATCGCCCCGAGGTCCGTGCCGGCCACGTCGACGGCCGTCCGGATCCCGGTGGGTGTGTCGTAGGTGTCGACGAGCAGCGTGGTGCCGGCGCCCTGGGCGGCGACCTGCGCGGCGAAGGCCTCGGCCTCGGTGGGGTAGGCCAGCGTGAAGGCGTGGGCGGCGGTGCCGACCGTCGGCACGCCGTGCTCGAGGCCGGCGGCGAGGTTGCTCGTGGTCGCGAAGCCCGCGACGTACGCCGCCCGGGCGACGGCGATGGCGGCCTGCTCGTGGGTGCGGCGGCTGCCCATCTCGACCAGCGACCGGCCGCCCTGCTCGGCGGTGCCTCCCGCGGCGAGCACCATCCGGGCGGCGGCGCTCGCGATCGCGCTGTCGTGGTTGAGGACGCTGAGCACGAGCGTCTCGAGCAGCACGCACTCCCCGAGCGTGCCGCGCACGGTCAGGATCGGGCTCCCGGGGAAGTAGAGGTCGCCCTCGGGGTAGGCGTCGACGTCGCCTCGGAAGCGGAAGTCGCGCAGGTAGTCGGCGGTGACGTCGTTGATGACGCCCTCGGCGAGCAGCCAGGCCACCTCGTCGGCGTCGAAGGTGAAGTCGGCGATCAGGGGGAGCAGACGTCCGAGGCCGGCCACGACGCCGTACCGGCGCCCCTCGGGGAGTCGGCGGGCGAAGGCCTCGAAGACGGCCGGGTGCTCGGCGCTGCCGTCGGTGACGAACGAGGTCAGCATGGTGAGCTCGTAGCGGTCGGTCAGCAGGCCGGAGGAGGTGGGCATCGGACGACTCCTGATGTTGTGGTCATTCTGACTCTAACAGGTCGCCTTCGTCCCGGCCGCCGAGGCCGTAGGGTCGCCGGGTGTCGGACCTCTCCCCGCTGACGGCCAGCGTGCTCGCTGCCGAGCAGCGGCTCGGCTCGCGGTCGTCGGCGTGGGACGCGGTGCTCGCGACGGTCGCAGCGGCGCACGGGCTCGCCCCCGAGGTCGGTGGCCCTCCGGAACCGGGCTCCGACCTCGATCAGGTCCTGCGGAGCTGGCGTGAGTCGTCCGCCCTCGAGCACCTCGCTCCGACCCACGAGGCACTCGTCGCGGGACGCCAGGCGTCGGGCACCTTCTACACGCCCGCCGGACTCGTGGAGTGGATCCTCGACCGGTTGCCCGACGACCCGGGCGCGCGGGTGCTCGACCCGGCGTGCGGTTCGGGGCACCTGCTGCTGGCGCGGGCCCGTCGCCTGGTGGAGCGCGGGGTGCCCTCGCAGGTCGCGGTGACGCTGGTGCACGGGGTCGACCTCGACCCGGTCGCGGTGGCCATCACGCGGCTGCGGCTGCGGGCGCTGGCTCCGGACGTCGACCCGACGACGCTGGACGTCCGGGTCGGCGACGGGCTGCACCCGCACCCCGGGGCGCCGTACGACGCCGTGATCGGGAACCCGCCGTTCCTGGGTCGCCTCCGCGGTCGGCGTCCAGCCCCACCTGCGGACAACCCGCTGGAACCGCCGGGGGAGCCGACCGCGGCCCCCCCTCGGGCCGGCGCCTACACCGACCTCAGCGCGCTCTTCCTGCGCCACGCCCTCACGCTGGTGCGGCCCGGCGGCACGGTCGCCCTGGTACAGCCGCTGTCGTTGCTCGCCGCCCGCGACGCCGCGCCGGTGCGCGAGGCGGTGGTCGACGCGGGCGCGGTCACGGCCTTCTGGTCCTCGCTGGAGCCGGTCTTCCGGGACACGGCCGTGCTCACGTGCGTCCCCGTCGTGACGACCGACGCGGTGCAGGGGCCGGTGCCGACGTGGTTCGGTCCCGACTTCGTCGACGCCGGCGAACAGGCGCTCCCCGAGCACGAGTGGGGGCCGGTGGCTGCGGCCGCCGCCGGGATCCCCGCCGTGGCACCGCGCACCCGTGGCACGGTGGGCGACCTGGGCAGGTGCACCGCCGACTTCCGCGACCAGTACTACGGGCTCGTGCCGTTCGTGGGCGAGAGTTCGAGGACGCCCGGACACGCCCCGCTCGTCACCGCCGGCCTGATCGATCCGGCGGAGTGTCGCTGGGGCGAGACGTCGACCCGCTTCGCCAAGACGCGGTACGGCGCGCCGAGCGTCGACCTGGCGGCGCTGCACGCCGACGGGACGCTGAGCACGTGGGCGCGTGCGCGCCTGGTCCCCAAGCTGCTCGTCGCGACCCAGGGCCGGGTCATCGAGGCGGTCGTCGACGAGTCCGGGGAGTGGCTGCCCTCGGTGCCCGTCCTCACGGTGGTCGCGGAGCCCGCGCGGCTCTGGCACCTGCTCGCCGTCCTGCTGGCGCCGCCGGTGGTCGCCACCGCGGCGGCCCGCTACCTCGGCACCGCCCTGGCGCCCGGGGCGATCAAGCTGAGCGCCCGTCAGGTCGCCTCGATCCCGCTCCCGGCGGACCTCGAGGCATGGGACCGCGGAGCCGCGGCCGCGCGCTCCGCGCAGGTCGGCGACCCGGCTGAGCGGCGCGAGCACCTCGTGGCCTGCGCGGAGGCGATGTGCGTGGCGTACGACGACGACCGGGCGCTCGCCTGGTGGACGGCGCGGCTCCGGCCCGTGTGAACGTCTCGTGACGAGCGTGCACCAGCACGAAAAATTGCGTGCGCAACGAGGCCGCGCGGGCTTACCGTGTGTCTGCGATGACCACCACGAGCCTCCTCGACCCGGCCGATCGGCCGACCCGGCACGACGCGCCGGACGAGCAGCGCGCGCCCGAGCACATACCCGGCGAGTGACGTCAGATGAACATCTGCACGCTGCTGCCCGGGACACCCTCGTGGCGGCGGCGTGCTTCACGGGGCACGTCAGGACTCCC
>JBFJKO010000139.1:0-7864 GCA_041634935.1 Nocardioides sp. | reverse complement strand
TCGCCGTGCGCAACGCCCAGGACGGCATCTCCGTCGTCCAGACCGCTGAAGGCGCGCTGACCGAGGTGCACTCGATCCTCCAGCGCATGCGTGACCTGGCCGTCCAGGCCGGTAACGACACCAACAGTACCGACGCCCGCAACGCGATCAGCGCCGAGGCCACGCAGCTGAGCTCGGAGCTCTCCCGCATCGCCGGCTCGACGAACTTCAACGGCACCAAGCTGCTCGACGGCTCCGCGAACACCCTGGAGTTCCAGGTCGGTGCGGGCTCCAACTCCGGCGACAACGTGATCGGGTTCAACTTCGACACCGCCGACGTCTCCGCCGTCGCGTCCGCCCTCACCAGCGGTGGCGGCACGGCCTTCACGGTTGCCACCCCCACCGCTGTCACCGGGGCCATGTCGTTCAGTGCCGCCGGTGGCGCCTCGGCCTCGGTCACGCTCGGTGCCGCCGGCAGCTACAACACCGTGCAGGACGTCGCCGACGCCCTCAACGGCAGCTCCGGCTTCTCGAGCGGCTTCCGGGCAAACGTCAACGACAGCAACCAGCTCGTCGTGACGGCCAACGACAACAGCGCGGTCGCCACCACCTCGCCCGGCACCGGCGCTGCGGCCGGGGCCGCTGTCGCCGGCGGGATCTCGTTCGCCTCGGCGGCGTCGTCCCGCGACGCGATCGACGCCATCGACGCGCAGATCAAGAACATCTCCACGGCCCGGGCGAACCTCGGTGCGGTGCAGAACCGGTTCGAGCACACCATCAACAACCTCAACGTGGCCGTCGAGAACCTGTCGGCCTCCGAGAGCCGGATCCGCGACACCGACATGGCGTCGGAGATGATGAACTTCACCCGCTCGCAGATCCTGTCGCAGGCCGGCACGGCGATGCTCGCCCAGGCGAACTCGGCCCCGCAGAGCGTGCTCTCGCTCCTGCGCGGCTGATCGACCCACCGACGCCGGCGAGCAGGCGTTGACCGCCGGGGCGGGGGCCGCACACGGCTCCCGTCCCGGCATCCACCACTACCCACCAGCGACACCCACCGGGAGGACAGATGGCCAGCATCAGCGGTCTGTCCAGCGGCCTGGACACGGCGACGATCATCAACCAGCTCATGCAGCTGGAGGCGGCGCCGCAGACCCGGCTCAAGACGCGGGTCACCTCGGAGCAGTCGACGATCTCGACGCTGCAGACCCTCAACACCAAGACGGCACTGCTCGCCGGCAAGGCCGACGCACTCGCCAAGCCCGCCGCGTGGGACGTCGTCAAGGCCGTCTCCTCGCACAGTGCCGTCTCGATCAGCGCCACGGCCGGCGCCGGCAAGGTCAACCTCACCGCCACCGTCACCGGTGTCGCCGTGGCTCACCAGCTCGGCTTCGCGCAGGCCGTCGGCGCGACCGACCAGGTCACCGGAGGCAGCACCGTGGTGAGGCTCGATCGTTTCGACGGCTCCCCCGTCGAGATCGACAGCGGCGACGGCACCCTGACCGGGCTCGTTGCCGCCATCAACAGCTCGACGAACGACACCGGCCTGCGCGCCAGCACCGTCAAGGTCGACGACCAGACCTACCGGCTGATCGTCGAGTCCACCGCCACCGGCACGGAGTCCGACTTCGACCTGACGGCCCAGGACGGCAGCCCGCTGCTCGGCGGCACCACCGTGCGAGCCGGCACCGATGCCTCGATCGACTTCGGGGTGGGCGTCACCGCCACCTCGGCGAGCAACACCTTCACCGACGTGCTCCCGGGCGTCACCCTCACCCTGGGCGCCGCCGCCACGGTCGGCACGGTCACGACCCTCTCCGTCGAGCGGGACACCTCGTCGATCAGCGCCTCCGTCAAGGGCCTGGTCGACTCGCTCAACGCGTTGCTGGGCGACATCGACGCCCAGTCGGCGTACAACAGCAGCACCAACAAGGCCGGGGCCCTCACGGGGAACTCGACCGTGCGCAGTCTCCGCGCCGAGCTGCTCGACGCGGTGTACCCCGCCGACGGCAGCTCGATGGCCGCGCTGGGGATCCAGGTGACCCGCCAGGGAAAGCTGGAGTTCGACGCGGCGACGTTCGCCCAGGCCTACGCCGCCGACCCGGTCGGCGTGACCGAGCAGTTCACCACCACAGGCGACGGCTTCGCGGCCCGCGTCGGTGCAGTCGCCGGCGGAGCCAGCGACTCCACCGACGGGACGCTGAGCACGGCGATCTCGGGACGACAGAGCGGGGTCAAGCGGATGGAGACATCGATCGAGGAGTGGGACCGGCGCCTCGAGCTGCGCCGCATCACGCTGGAGCGGACCTTCACCTCGCTCGAGACCGCGCTCAACCAGATGACCAGTCAGTCCAGCTGGCTCAGCAGCCAGCTGTCCTCGCTGTCGGGCACCACCGCCTGACAGCGATCCACCGGGAAGAACCAGGGAAGCTAAGGAAGGCACCCCATGACACCCAACGCCCGCGCCGCATACATGGATGCATCGGTCGCGACCGCCAGCCCCGCCCGTCTGCTCGTGATGCTCTACGAGCGTCTCGTCCTCGACATCACCCGCGCCCGCGACGCCCAGCGCAGCGGCACCCCCCAGGACGCCCACCAGCAGCTGATGCACGCCCAGGACATCGTCCTCGAGCTGCACTCCAGCCTCCGCGTCGACGAGGAGTGGGAGGGCGGCGCCGGCCTGGCCTCGCTCTACGACTACCTCCACCGTCAGCTGGTCCGCGCCAACGTGACGAAGGACGTCGCACTGACCGAGTCCTGCCTCGCCCTCGCCACCGACCTGTGCACCACCTGGCGCGAGGCGGCGATGCAGTCGGCCGGTGCCGCATGAGCCGCCCCACGCTCGCCTACGCCCGTCCCACCACCGACGCCTTCGTGACCAGCCCGCTGGGCACGTGGCAGGTCGCCCTCGACCGGCTCGAGCTGGACGTCGTCCGGCTCGAGCACCACCTCGACCACGGTCGCGAGCTGCGCAACGACGTCTGGGACGCCCCCGACAACGCGGGGCCGCTGCCGGCCGCGCTGCGCGAGCGGGCCGAGGCCCTGCACGCCCGCCAGCTCGCCTGCCTGGAGCGGCTCGCGTCCTCGATCGGGGCGACCGTGCGCCAGCACGACCTGGCCACGGCCGTCACCCGGGTCTCCCCCGGGGCCCACGGCCTGCCGCTGTACGTCGACATCGCTGTCTGACCGCACGACCCTGCTCGACCCGGCACGACCCTGCTCGACGCGCACGGCCCCCGCCTCACTCCCCGAGGTGGGGGTCGTGCTCGTGAGGGACGTCTCAGCACCTCGCCGGACCCGCCGATAGGACTCCCATGATCGCCAGTCCACTCCACCTGCCGGCTCCCAAGGAGCTGCGCGACCTGTTCCACGACGTCCTGGCCAAGGACGTGGCCCTGCGTCCGGGCCCGCCGTTCGCGGTGAGCGACTTCTATCCCGCCACCATCGCGAGCTACGTCGACGAGACCCTGACGGTGCGTGCCGTCGTCGCGCTCGACCTCCCGCTGTCGGCCTTCGCCGGTGCCGCCGTGGCCCTGCTCCCGGGCTCGGCCGCGACCGCGGCCGTCCAGCTCGGCTCGGTGACCGGCGCCCTGGCCGAGTCGGTGGGCGAGATCTGCTCGGCCATGGCCTCCCTCTTCAGCAGCGCCACCACGCGCCCCCTGCGCCTCTACGCCGCCCACGTGGCGGGCTCGGCCCTCCCCGCTGACGCGCGGATGCGCACGCAGGTGCTCGGGCGCCGCCAGGACTTCTTCGTCGACGTCACCGGCTACGGCACGGGCCGGCTCGCGGTCGTGCTGGTGCCCTGAGCACCGGCCCCTGCCCCTGCCCCGACCGAAATTTCTCGGAACTTCTCGCGCTTTTCCCTCACGTCCGGTCGCGCGCGACCGAATGCACCACCTGAGCACGGACTGCTCGCCCCCCGCCGAAGGATCGGCACGAACTCCGCTTCTGCGGGAGGTCTGTCGTGTCCGTCTCCGCCTACGCCGGCTCCGGCTCGGTGTCGTCCGTCCTCGGCTTCGCCCTGGACTCGCTGGCCCTGCGTCAGCGCACGATCGCCGACAACATCGCCAACCTCGAGACCCCGGGGTTCCGTGCCTCCGCCGTCGACTTCGAGAGCACCCTGCGCGCCGCGGTGGCAGCCGAGGGCTCGTCCGTCTCCACAGCAGACGTCCTCGCCGGACGCTCGCCGAACCTGGTGGCCTCGCAGTCCCCGGTCGGCGCCAACGGCAACAACGTCGACCTCGGCGCCGAGACCCTCGCCGCCGTGCAGTCGCAGTTCCAGTACCAGCTGCTCTCGCGTGCGGTGACCGACCGCTTCGAGCTGGTGCGCACCGTGGCCGGGGCCATGTGATGGGGGCCTTCGACGCGCTCGGCATCGCCGGGTCGGGGCTGCGCACCCACCAGACCTGGCTCGACGCCCTGGGCAGCAACATCGCCAACAGCAACACCATGCGCGCCACCACCGACGCCGCCTTCCAGGCCGAGATGGTCATGGTCTCGGCCCGCTCCGACGGCGGCGTCGAGGTCACCGGGTCGGCTCTCAGCGACGCCGAGGGCCTGCTGGTCCACGACCCGGAGCACCCGCTGGCCGACGCCGACGGCTACGTGCGGGCCCCGGCCATGGACATGGCCTCGCAGATGAGCCAGCTGATCATGGCCCAGCGCGGCTTCCAGGCCTCCTCGCAGGTCGTGTCGTTCGCCCAGGACACCTACACCACCGCGATCGGGATCGGACGCTGATGAGCATCAACGGGATCGAGTCCCTCGGCTCGCTCGGGGCGGCCGGCTTCACGCCGCTGGCCCCGCCGCAGGCGTCCCCGGCGTCCGGGGCCGCGAGCGCGGCCAAGGGGGGCTTCGGCGACCTCGTCCTCGACGGCCTCGACCGGCTCGACGGCGTGCAGCAGTCGGCCGACCGGCTGGCGGTGCAGGCGGCCACCGGCGAGCTGCAGAACATCCACGACTACACGATCGCCGCGACCCAGGCGCAGGTCTCGACCCAGGTCACCGTCGCGCTGCGCAACAAGGCCGTCGAGGCCTTCAGCGAGATCATGCGGATGCAGGTCGGGTAGCGGTCGATGAAGGACACCCTCACGCGGACCCTGTCCCGCTACCAGCGCACGTTCGCCGACTTCACCGTCGGCCAGAAGGTCGTCTCCCTCGTCGGCACCGGCGCGCTCGTGCTCGCCGCCTTCATGGTCTTCAGCTGGGCGTCGGCGCCGAGCTACACCCCGCTCTACTCCGACCTCTCCTCCAGCGACGCCTCCGCCATCGTCGAGCAGCTGGACGCGTCGGGCACGCCGTACGAGCTCACCGACGGCGGGACGACGGTGATGGTGCCGCGCGACGCCGTCTACAAGCTGCGTCTCGACATGTCGGCCGAGGGCCTGCCCGGCAGCGCGAGCGGCGGCTACTCGATCCTCGACGACCAGGGGTTGTCGACCTCGCAGTTCCAGGAGCAGACCGGCTTCAAGCGGGCGATGGAGGGCGAGCTGTCGGCCACCGTCGAGGGCCTGGACGACGTCGACACCGCCGTGGTCCACCTCGCCCTGCCCGAGCGCCAGGTCTTCGCCGACGAGCAGCAGCCGCCCACCGCCTCGGTGCTCGTGAGCACTCGCACCGGTGGGTCGCTGGAGCCGCAGCAGGTGCAGGCGATCGTCCACCTCGTGGCCTCCAGCGTCGACGGGATGGACCCGGCCGACGTCACCGTCGCCGACTCCACCGGCCGCGTCCTGTCGTCGCCCGACGGCGTCGGCGGCATCGACGGCAGCGCCCGCGACCAGCAGGTCGCCGCCGTCCAGGACCAGCTGCACACCCGGCTCCAGGGGATGCTCGACCGGGTCGTCGGACCGGGCAACTCGACCGTGCAGGTCACCGCGTCGCTCGACTTCGACACCTCGATCACCGAGAGCACCGACTACCGCGCCGACCCCGACGCGCTGCCGCTCTCGTCGAGCTCGAGCACCGAGGTCTACCAGGGCCCGGCCGGCGGCTCCGGCGCCGGCGGGGTCGTGGGACCCGACGGTGCGCTCGCCGCCACCGGGACCGCCGCCGACGGGGAGAGCTCCTACACCAACGAGCAGCAGACGCAGGACAACGCCATCGACACCGTCGTGGAGCGTCGCGAGACGGCCCCGGGCTCGATCGAGACGCTGCACGTCGGCGTCGCCCTCGACGCTGCCACGACGCAGGCCTACTCGGCCAAGGAGATCCGCGGGCTGGTCGCCGACACCATCGGCATCAACCCCGACCGCGGCGACACGGTCCGGGTCTCCTCGATGCCCTTCGACCGCACCTCCGAGACCGCCGCGGCCGAGGCGCTGGCCGCCGCCGAGGCGAGCGCCCAGGCGGAGGCCACCTCCGACCTCTACCGCAAGATCGGGCTCGGCGTGGGCGTGGCCCTGATGCTCCTCCTGGCCCTCTTCAAGGGCCGCAGGCGCGACCGGGCCCGCGAGCAGGCGACGTCGTACGTCGTCGAGCAGCTGCGCCAGGAGTCGACCGCCCGCGCGGCGCTGGAGCCGCCGCCGTCGGCGGCGCTGGCCGCCCTGGAGGAGTCCGAGCAGACCGAGGAGCAGGCCCTGCGCAACGAGCTGAGCGACCTCATCGAGCGTCAGCCCGAGGACGTCGCCGCGCTGCTGCGCGGCTGGCTGACGGAACGGAGCTGAGCCGATGACCACCACCCTCGCGGGCCTCGGCGCGCGCAAGGCCGCCATCCTGCTGGTGCAGATGGGCAAGGTCCGCGCAGCCAGCGTGCTCGCCCACCTCAGCGAGAACGAGGTCGAGACCATCAGCGCCGAGATCGCGCGCCTCGAGTCGATCTCGGGCGCCGAGTCGCAGTCGGTGCTGGCGGAGTTCCGCGACCTCATGGTCGCTCGCGAGCACGTCAGCCGCGGCGGCCTCGCCTTCGCCCAGCAGGTGCTCGAGCAGTCGCTCGGTGCCGAGCGGGCAGCGCTGATCGTGGACCGGCTCAACGCCGCCGCCGTCCAGATGCCCTTCCGCTTCCTCCACCAGGCCGACCCCGCGCAGCTGCGGTCGTTCATCGTCGACGAGCACCCGCAGGTCATCGCCCTGGTGCTCGCCCACATGACGCCCGACAAGGCTTCGCTGCTGCTCTCCGGCCTGCCGCCGGCGCAGCAGGCCCAGGTCGCCCACCGGATCGCCGTCATGGACCGCACCTCCCCCGACATCGTGCGCGAGGTCGAGGCGACCCTGGAGCGCAAGCTCTCCTCGATGCTGCAGCCCTCGGACATGTCGCGCGTCGGCGGTCTCGACCCGCTGGTGAGCATCATCAACTGCTCCGACCGCTCCACCGAGCGGCAGATCGTGGAGGGCCTCGCCGCCCTCGACGCCGGTCTCGCCGACGAGGTGAAGAGCCGGATGTTCATGTTCGAGGACATCGTCACCCTCGACGACCGCTCCATCCAGCAGGTGCTGCGCCAGGTCGAGACCAGCGCGCTGGCGCTGGCGCTCAAGGGCGTCCCGGACGCCGTGCGCGACAAGGTCACCGCCAACCTGTCGACCCGGGCCGGGGAGGGCCTGGTCGAGGACATCGCGATGCTCGGCCCGGTCCGGCTGACGCAGGTCGAGGAGGCGCAGCAGTCGATCATCCGCACGATCCGCCAGCTCGAGGAGCGCGGCGAGATCATGGTCCGCCGAGGAGGCGACGTTGAGTTCGTCGACTGAGACCTCGCGCCACGTGCTGCGCGGGCCGGCCGCCTCCGGCGCCACCGCGTTGCCGACCCCCGAGCTGCGTGACGGCTCCTGGACCCGCTTCGGGGCGGCCACCGGCCTCGGCGACGCGGTCACCGAGCAGGCCCTGTCGGGGCTCGCCGAGACGACGCGCCAGGCGGCCCGCGCCCAGGGCTACGCCACCGGGTGGGCCGAGGGC